>SKVE01001014.1 GCA_007129635.1 Planctomycetaceae bacterium | reverse complement strand
TGGTCGCTGCACGAAGAGGGCAGTGATCTGGATGGAGACGGGCGGATCAACGAGGACCCGGTGGGCGGTGTGGCGTTCGATCGCAATTGGACATTCAACTATCCCTATTTCGAGAAGGGTGCGGGGCCATACCAGGTCAGTGAGCCGGAGACGCAGGCGGTGGCCGATTTCGCGTTCGGTCGACGCAACATCGCGCTGGTGTTCACTTTTACCGCGCAGGACAACTTGTTTCATCTGCCCAAGAGCGAACCATCGGGACGGCAGGGCAGGATCAAGACCAAGTTGTTGGAAGCCGATTCCGGGCATCTGGAACGGATCGGTAAGTTGTACCGCGAGTTGCATGGCGGTAGCGATTCCCCCGCACCGCCCGAAGGCAAAGGTTCGGTATCCGACTGGGCCTACTTCCACTACGGGCGATGGTCGCTGGCCAGCCGAGCCTGGTGGATCCCCAAATCAATCCCGATAACCTCGGATGATCAGGATGAGGAGGCTTCCTCGGAATTGACCGAAGCGGACGAACCGGTCGCCAAACCGGCGAAGCCCGCGAAACCGGCGGCAGCGGGCGCGTCGAGCAACGAATCACGCGGCCGCGAAGATTTGCAGGCTTTGGCCTGGTTCGCCAGCCAAGACATCGACGGGTTCGTGCCCTGGCGTGCGATCGAACACCCCGATTTTCCGGGGCGACGAGTGCAGATCGGAGGCTTCAAGCCCTACCGGCGTTCCAATCCGCCTGCATCGGCATTGGACGGCCTGGACGGCAAGCATGTGGACTTCTTCCGTCAACTGGCGGGCATGTTTCCTCGGCTGCGCATCCCCGATGTCCAGACCGAATCACTAGGCGGCAACGTGTGGCGGATCAAAGCCACGGTGGTCAACGAAGGAACGCTGCCTACGTTTCCGCAGATGGGCGAGATCAGCCGTCAGACACAACCCGTGCAGATCGCCATCGAATTGCCTGATGGCGCCGCGTTAATCACCGGCCATGCTCGTCGGCAGTTGCCCACCTTGGCCGGCAGCGGCGGGCACGTCACCGAAACCTTCCTGATTCGTTTGGAACCCGATTTCGTCGAGGGGCGGCTCAGGCTTCGTGCTTGGGCGCCGTCGGTTGGCAGCACGCGTCGAGTTGTTTCTCTGTCGCCCAGTTCAAGGTAGCAAAACCCGATGAAAAAGTATCTTACAGCGATCCTGATGATGATCTTTCTATCGAGCTTGTCGTTGATCGTCTTGGGGCAGATCACCTTCGCCAGCGAACCCGTTTACCAACCGGTCGGTGCTCCGGCCGATCCGAAAGTATCCATCGCCTGGAACCGCTATTACGACTATGCGGAAACGACTCGTCTGTTGCACAAGTTGGTCGAGCAGCATTCAAGACTGGCTGACCTGCGCAGTCTCGGACGCTCGTATCATGGGCGCGAGATCTGGTTGATGACCATCACCAACCCGGACACGGGCGACCATGCCAGCAAGCCGGCATTTTGGATCGACGGCGGCATTCACGGCAACGAAATCCAGGCGACCGAAGTCACGATGTACACGGCCTGGTACCTGCTGGAGATGTATGGACGCAACGAGTTCATCACGCGTTTGGTCGACGAGCGGACCTTTTACCTGCTGCCCATGCTCAGTCCCGATTCCCGCGATGCGCACATGCATGGACCGGCCACCACCCATTCGCCGCGCACCGGCCTGCGTCCCTTCGATTCGGATCGTGATGGATTGTTCGACGAGGACGGACCGAACGATTTGGACGGGGACGGGCACATCACTCAGATGCGAGTGCGTGATCCGAATGGTCGGCACATCCCGCATCCTAAGTATCCGCACGTCATGATCCCGGCCGAACCCGGCCAGCCGGGCCAGTATCGGCTGTTGGGAACGGAGGGGTATGACGTGGACGGCGATGGTCGCATCAACGAAGACGCACCGGGCGGGTATGACCCGAACCGCGACTGGCCTTGGCAGTGGCAGCCCCAGTACGTCCAGTCGGGCGCGGGCCCTTACCCGTTGTGGGTCGGTCCTAACCGCATGGCGGCCGAGTTCATCATCGCGCATCCGAACATCGCCGGGGCTCAATCGTATCACAACACGGCGGGTATGATCCTGCGCGGACCGGGGTTGAAATCCGAACGATGGGATCGGGCTGATATCGCTGTCTTCGACGCGTTAGGCAAACAGGGCGAGGACATCTTGCCCGGTTACCGGTACCTGACGATGGCCGACGATCTGTATGAAGGGCACGGGGTCGAGGTCGACTGGTTGGTTTCGATGCGAGGCATTTTTTCGTTTACCAACGAGTTGTTCACGCCTGAGAATTTCTTCCGGCAGACCGATGGCGGCCGTTTCTTTGCCACGGAGGAGACACGAGCCAAATTCGACCGATTACTGCTATTCGGCGACGGCTTCGTCCCGTGGCGCGAGGTCGATCATCCGCAGTACGGACGCATCGAGGTAGGCGGGATGAAGAAAAGCTGGGGGCGGCAGCCGCCCTCGTTCCTGTTGGAAGAAGAATGCCACCGCAACATGGCCTTCACCTTGTACCACGCCGATCAGATGCCTCAGATTCAGTTCCAGCGACTGGAAGCCAAGCGATTGGACGGAGCCATTTACGAGATCACTGCCGTGTTTTCGAATCCCAAGCTGATCCCGACTCGAGCCGCTGTCGATGTGGCTCGCAACATCACGTCGCCCGACATCATCCGCATCGAGGGCCAGAATCTGTCTGTCATCACGGGGCATTGGAGCCGCGAACCGTTCTTTCGGGAAGCTAATGAGCAGGTACACGAACCCGAGCGTCTGCGTATCCCCACGGTGCCCGGAATGGGCGCTGTGTACGTTCGTTGGCTGGTAGCCGACCCCGGGCCGTGGCGGGTCAGCATGACCTCTGTCAAGGGCGGTTCGGTATCTCAAGAACTGCAGGGCTCGGATTCACCCTGACGCGGCAACGGTCCCGGCGATGGGCTAGACAACTTGGCGATTTGGCGACCTGTGATCGGCAATAATTGGCGTTGACGCAAACCGCTGATCCGGGCATGCTCCCGTGCGGGCGGGGTTCAAGCGATTTTGGTTGCTGATCTGTCAACGGTCCGGCGGGATGGCCGGGCCATGGTCCAGCAGGATGCAGACAAGGAGATGATGCTACCCGGTTGGTCGTCGGGACCGGGTTCGGCGGACCTCTTACCGTCGGAGCGACCGGGACGTTGAGGATCGACCAGCGCCGCCGCGGCCGATCGCCAAGGCAGGATGAGCATCGCACCGTTTATTTGTGGATCAGGTTGATCCAGATCTGAATCGCCGCCGGTCCCAGCACCACGACGAAGATGGCGGGAAAGATACAAAGCACCGTGGGGATCAGCATTTTCACGGCGGCCTTGTGTGCCATCTCTTCGGCTCGTTGTGTCCGTTTTAATCGCAGCGTCTCTGCGAACACATCGATGGCGCTGGTGATGCTGGTGCCCAAGCGTTCGGCTTGCTTGATCACGGCGGACATGCCGCGCAGTTCTTCCAGATCAAAGCGATCTGCGATTCCTCGGATCGATTCGCCAGCCGTCTGGCCCATTTGCATCTGACATTCTGCGAACTTGAATTCCGTAGCCAGCATCGGATGGGCTGTTGCCAGCTCGCTGGCGACTCGGGAAACCGTTGCCATCAGGCTCAATCCCCCTTGCAGACAAACCACCATCACATCCAGTGCATCGGGCAGGGCACGACGGATTTTTATTTGGCGCGTCTTTTTCCGGTGATCCAGCCAAAATCCTGGCGCGATGGTTGCTGCAACCCCGCAGCCCGTCCCGATGCCGACGCCTGTCAACCAACTCACGCTGCCCATGGTGCTGATCAAAAAGCCCAGTCCGGCGGCGCTGCCGATCATCATCAGGCGGAGCAGCAGAAACGCCGACCCCGAGACGGAAGAATAAAAACCGGCCTGTGTCAGGCGTTCTTGGAAACGTTGCTTCTGTTGCTCCTTGAGCAGCCGACGTCGGGTCTCGCGGTCCAGGGAGGTGTAATCGCGCAGCACATCAGCCGCCAGTTGTGGCGGACCATGGCCGCCTTGACCTCCCGCCGAGACGGTTGCCAATCGGCCTTTCACCTGAGGCTGGCGTACGCCCAGAAGTACCATCATCAAGGTAAAGGCGAGCGTCCCGCCAACAAACCAAAACCAGGCGTTCATCCATTCAAGTGCTATCATCGATTCGTCCCGTTCAAAAATCGAAGTTGATGATCCGTCGCATCCATAAGTATCCCAACGTCATCGAGATGCCGGCGCCGATCAGCAACCAGTAATACTGGAACAGCAATTCCGCGTAGGGGCGGTTCATCATCCAGATGATGCCCAACATGGCAGGCGGCAGGGCCAGCAGCACATAGGCCTGCAGCGCCCCTTCCGCGGTGAGTGCCTTGATCGCACCGCGAATCTTCAGCCGTTCGCGGATCACCTTGCTGAGCTTATCCAACAATTCGGTCAGATTCCCGCCGGTCTTCCGATGAATCATGACCGCCATCACAAAGATCTTTAGTTCCAGCAATCCCGTTCTGCGCGACAGATCTCGCAAGGCAGCTTCGGGAGTCAAGCCAAGATTCTGTTGTTCGTAGCAAAAGCCAAACTCTATCGAGATCGGTGGTGTGGTTTCGTCGGAGACCGCTTGGAAGGCTTGCGCGATCGTCTGCCCGGATCGGAGGGTGCGTGCCATCAGCTCGAACGCCTCGGGCAATTGTTCCAAGATCTTCTCACGCCGCCGTTTTCGCAGCATGCCAAGATACATCATGGGCAGGGGCGAGGCGGCCAACCCCATCAGGCTACCCAACAACCAGTTTTGCCCGACCAATAGAAAGGGCAAAGAGACGAGCACACCGGCAGCGGCGCAAGCCACGAACAGTTGGCTCGGTCGTATTTCGATGCCCGACTCGTTGGTCAATTGCAATAGCCGATCGCGGGGCGAGGGACGCTGGGAACTCTCGGGGGCACGAACCGCAGCCAACATTTCCAGATCCCGCTTGGCCAGCGACGCGCGTATGGCCGCTTGGCGCCGTTGGTGTAGTTCCTGTTCCAATCGCTTCTGATAACGCTGACGATGAGCTTCGGCCACGTCAGCCAGCGCGTAATTGATTGCAAAGATCAGGAAGAAACCGGCGCAGAACGCCAGCAAGACCATCCAGGGTGACATCGCTCACCGCCTTTCTTTCCGAGCCGTTCCTTAAACCTGCAGCACGCGCCGTTCGAAGATCTCGGCGGGAACGGGCACGCCGCAGGCTTGCAGTTTGTTCAGGATGACGGGCCGGATACCGTGAGCGACGAATTGCCCCTGCGCCACGCGGTTTTCGTCCAGCCCCGTTTGTTGAAATTCGAAAATGTCCTGCATGCTGATCACATCGCCTTCCATGCCCGTGATTTCAGCGATCTTGATGATCTTTCGCGGTCCGCCGATCAGTCGAGCCGCCTGGACCACGATGTTGATCGTTGATGCGATCTGTCGGCGGATCACCCAGACCGGCAGATCGAAACCGGCCATCCCCACCATCATCTCCATCCGGCTGATCGCATCGCGCGGTGTATTGGCATGGATCGTGGTCATGCTGCCATCGTGTCCGGTGTTCATCGCCTGCAGCATATCGAGAGCTTCGGCGCCGCGGCATTCACCGACGATAATTCGTTCGGGCCGCATCCGCAACGCGTTCTTGACCAGATCTCGCGTGTTTACCTCGCCCTGCCCTTCGATGTTGGAAGGGCGGGTCTCCATGCGGACGACGTGCGGTTGTTGCAGCTTCAATTCCGCAGCATCTTCAATGGTGACCACACGTTCATCCGCGGGGATGAAACGTGACAAAGCATTCAACAGCGTTGTTTTCCCGCTACCAGTGCCTCCGGAGATCACCACGTTGACGCGAGCCTGAACGCAAGCTGCCAGGAATTGCAGCATTTCTTTGGTGATCGATCGGTTGGTGACCAGTGTTTCCGCCACCAGGGGATTCGCACCGAATCGGCGAATGGAAACCAGTGCCCCATCCAACGCGATGGGGTGGATGACCGCGTTCAAGCGGCTACCATCGGTCAGGCGTGCGTCGCAAAGGGGGTTGGTTTCATCGATCCGGCGGCCGACCTTTCCGACGATTCGCTGGACGATCTGTACCAGATGCCGTTCGTCGGCGAACACGACCGAAGACTTACGCAACCGACCATGTTTTTCGATGTAAATCGATTTGGGGCCGTTGATCAAGATGTCGGAGATCTCCGAGTCGCGGAGCAACTTTTCCAGCGGGCCTAGACCGAAAGTTTCGTCCAGGATCTCTGTGACCAATCGTTCACGCTCGTCCACATTCAGCAATTCGGCCCGTTCCTGGCACAGAACTTCGGTCTGGCGCCGGACTTCGGCTCGGAGTTCTTCCTCCTTCATCGCGCGGATGACATTGGGGTTGATCTTGGCCACGATCTGCTGATGCAGTTCGCGTTTCAGCCGCAAGAACCAATCATCGCTTTCATCCGGTAGATCGTCGACGATCGCCAAAGCGTTTTCTTCCGTCGGTTCGGTCACGACCATCGGCTCGGCCGTAATGACGTTGGGACGCGTCTTACTAGGGGCTTCATGAACCGGAGAATGTTGTTTGCTGTTTGTGCCTCGGAGCCACGCCATGGGATCTCTCGTTTTCGTTACGGTATTTTTGGGGACGGTTGGACCGATGGTCGTCGATTCCGCTTCCGTGCTGCCAGCCGTCGTTATTTCTTGACTCCGTTCACGCTGTGCGCCAAGGTGCGGATGCGTTTGGTGATTTTTGAAAAACGGGACTTCAGAACGACCGGTACACCGCTGTTGACTGCCAGGTTCAGCGATGCGGCATCATGAGGAATCTGGTGGATTACCTTGATGCCCAGCGCCGCTTCGATCTGTTGATTGGACAGTTCGTGACGTTGGCCTCCGCCGTTGACCACCGGTCGTATACGGTCGCGTCCGATGCCCAGATCGATCAACCCATCGATCATTCGTCGCGCGTTTCGAACGGCCGTGTAGTCGGGGCGAATGACCAGCAACAGGATGTCGGTTTGCCAGAGTGCTTCGATCTGTTCATCGCTCAGCACGCTGCCCAGGTCGACGACGACGACGGGGAATCGCACACGAGCCAGCGCCAACGCACGGCGTATCCCTTTGGCCGTCACTCGGCGTAGATCATCGGCCGCAACGGGCGAGGCCAGCAACTGGACACCGCTGCTGTGACGTGTCAGGAACTGCTCGAACATGCTCTGATCCAGTCGCGAGACGTGATCGCACAGATCGGCCAGACTACGACTTGGCTGCAGATCCAGCATGGCCGCGAGATCGGCGGTTCCGGGCCGCAGTTCGACTAGCCCGCATTGACCGTGCTCGTGCGCTAGAACAGCACTGACACTGGCCGCCAACATGCTGGCTCCGCAACCGCCGCATGACGCGGCGAACGAGATGACACGTCCAGTTTGCGAGTGCGACACCGCATGTTGGCACGCGTGCCGGAAACGCTCCATGGCCCCGCCCAATTCCGACTCGACCGCCTCGCAGTCCA
>SKVE01000334.1 GCA_007129635.1 Planctomycetaceae bacterium | reverse complement strand
GGTCAGGCGGCGTTGTTTCTTTCGGGGCCAGCGTGGCTTCGTCCAGCACGATGCGCCGACTGCCATGCTGTTGGCTCCATACCACCTGTTCCAGTTGGCCATCGCCCGACGGGTGGATCGCTCCGGTGCGGACCACATACGGCAGCGCACCGGTACCGCTGGTGTCCCAGCGAAAATCCCAGTCGGTCGCCTGGACGCGAAGCCATCGGCCGTCCTGGAATCGAGCGTTGTAGATCTGGCTGTTGCCTTGATCATCATACTTGTGATACGTGTGCACCGTTCGCTGTTGCGAGTCCCAACCCAGTAGCAAACTGGTCATGTTGCTCAAGCCCTGGCCGGGGCCCACCGGATCGACGATCACCTGCGTGGTTTCGCTGGTGATCGGCAAGGCGACCGGTTGGCCGTCGATCGACTGCCAATGTCGCAGATCGGGGCTGCGCGCGTAAGACAGCGTATGATTGGTAGAGTTGCACGGAGTGTTGCGCCAAACCCACACGGCGTGCCACATCCCATCCGGCCCGAAACGCGGGCCGCCGTAGGCGTTCATCAGGCCGCGACCGTCCAGCAGCGGGACATCCAACAGCCGGCGCCACGTGCGGGTATCCGGGTCGTACACGTTATAGATCTGATCGCCGCGACCACTGGATCCCTGGCGGTACTGGAAATACAGCGTGCCATCGGGGCCCGTGATGAAGGTTGGATACCCGGGGGCTTCCTCCGGGGAAACCATCTGTAAACGCTCGAAGCTGCCGATATCGTGCGGGCTCTCCGAGCGATAATACAGGATGTCTGGCGGGCTGGGCGGCCCTTGCAGTAAGCCTCGTCGGTACGAACTGACGTGCAGATAACCGTCTCGGTCGACAGCCAGCGTCAATTTCGCGTGACCACCGGTCGGCCAGCCCATCTGGATGGGAAAGCGGTAGAATCGCCAGTCCTCCGAATCGAGCTGGCGTTGCGCCACCGTCAGGTAACGATCGGCGTCGTAATAGCCGACATACTGGAACGGACTGTGCGTCAGCAGAACCGGACTACCGATCCGATGCGCCGACCAGACCGGCGCCACATCCGTCTGCTCGAGGATCTCGGGATACTCACTCGCCCCATCACGAGCTTCGACATACGCCGCCATGAATCCCGTCATCAGGACGAAAATGACGGTGCTTCCGCGAAGAACTCGTTCCTGTAGCATGTTGTTGTCCTTTCGTTGCCGGTTTTAAGGTGTGCTGCTCCAATAACCGCCTCGCGCATGGTCGAAGCGAGCTTCGTGACCGCGTACTGTCAGATCGAAGTGGCCGTCTCGAAAAACCTCGCGTCCCATCACCCAGGTTCGCACCGGCCAGCCCTGCAGCGATTGGCCATGCCAAGGACTCCAACCACTCTTGGTCTGCTGCTGTTGGTTCAGGATCATCTCGGTTCGTTGCATGTCGACCAGGACCAGGTCGGCATCGTAGCCGACCTGGATGCGGCCCTTGTCGACCAGATCCCAAACCCGAGCCGGTGCGTCGCTCATCCAATGCGCGATCTGTTGCAGGGAGCAGCGTCCTTGATTGACCTGATCCAGCATCAAGGCCAGCGAATTCTCGACGGCGGGCAGACCGGATGGGGAAGCGGGATACGGTTGCTGTTTTTCCTCCAGCGTATGAGGCGCATGGTCGGTGGCGATGACCTGGATCAGCCCGTCCAGCAGAGCCTGCCAAAGCTGTTGGTTATCCTGTTCTGTCTTCAGGGACGGGTTCATTTGGATCAGCGAGCCCAATCGGGGGTAGTCGTCGATATTCAGCAGCAGATGATGCGGGCAGACTTCAGCCGTCAACAGCCCGCCATGATCGGCAAACAACGGGACTTCGGCACCGGTCGACACGTGTAAGACATGAAAACGATGCTGGTGGCGGCGCGCTAGGTCGACCGCTCGCTTGGTGGCCACCCATGCGGCCTGATGGTCGCGAATTTTGGAATGGACCGACACATCGCTTTGGCCCGCAAAACGCTGCTGATTCGCGCGAACGAGGCCTTCGTCTTCGCAATGAGCGGCGATGGGCAGACGGGTTTCCGCGAAGATGCTTTCCAATGCCTGCTGGTCGTCGACCAGCAGGTCCCCGGTGCTGGAACCGATGAAGATCTTGATCCCGGGCGTCCGCTGCGCGTTGCGCAATTCGTCCAGATTCTGCGGGGTCGCTCCGATATAGAATCCGTAGTTGACCAGACTCTTCTTCGCAGCCAAGTCCAGCTTTTCATTCAGCCGTTGCTGGCTGGTAGTGCTGGGCACCGTATTGGGCATTTCGAAGAACGTGGTGACTCCGCCTTTAGCACACGCTCGCGAAGCGTGTTGCAGATCTTCTTTGTGGGTCAGGCCCGGTTCGCGGAAGTGGACCTGATCGTCGATCACGCCGGGCAGCAGGCACAAGCCCGCGGCGGACACGACCTCGTCGGCCCTGGTATGCGCGGCTGGATCGATGGCGACGATCTTCTGGCCGTCGATCAGCACGTTGGTCCGCAGTTGTTCTTTAGGCAGGATTACGTTCGCGTTTTGGATCAAGGTTTTCATGCAAGTCAACTCGCCGCGAGAAATCGGATCGGCTCGTAGTATAACGGCCTGATTTGGATGCTGCACGGGGTAGGGGTTTTGACGCCTGACCGTTTTGTGGCAGAAATGATCCCTACATGTGTTGCGCCCCCTGTAGGTGCTGTCGAAGAATTCTTGGGCAACGGTGTTGCACCGAGTCGATGCGTGCTACTGAAGGCAGAGTCCCTCGAATAGCGTCGAGCGAGAATTCGTTCGGCGTCGAAGCCTGGGGAAGCAGCCGATTACGGAGATAGAACCTTTCAACCGGCCGATGCGATTCCGTCCCCGGATTGACGTGGTTCAGGATCAGGATGACCCAAACCAACAGGTACATGATGCGTTACGTCGTGTACCGATGTGGAGTACCTTCCGATGTTCAACCGTTTCTTCTTTCGAGGACTCACGACCTGCATCCTTATCGGCGGGACATCGATAATCGCTTCCGCCCAGTATGATTCGACGCCTTGGCCGTCTGCTTACCAGCAGACCGATGCGTCGATCTATCCGTCTGCGTCTGGATGGGCAGTGGCGGCACATTCGGCTCCTATGACGCGATTCGATAGTTCCCCCAGACGTCTGCCTCCCACCGATCCTTTCGGTTTTCCGTCGTACCAGGCGTCGAATACGCCGTTTCCCCCTTACCAAGCGTTTCACACGCCGCTGCCTCCTTACGGTGCGTCTCGTCTCCCGGCGATGAGCCCGATGCCGTCTGTGGAGAGTACGGAACCCATGGAGCCGTTGCCTGCTATGAAAGATGGCGATTGTAAGGACGCGTGTGCGGCCGACTGCTCGGCGTGCCCCCGTTCTTACGCCTATGGTGAATTCCTGTTCCTCAGGCGTGGTAACTCCAGCATCACACGGGATATTGTCCAGTCGCAACCTCTGCTTCTCGACGTCCCGTTTCCGGTGAACGGTCTGTTCACGCGAACGTTCTTCTCGACATCCGACTTAAATTTTCAATACGAACCGGCATTTCGCGCGTTGGTGGGACACCGCCTGCATGACGGGTGGGCATTGGAAGCCTCCTATCTTGGTCTGTTCGATGCCACGGCATACGAGGCGTGCATTTTTCCAACGGACCCCAACACGATCCTGAGTTTTCCTGATCCGCCCGGCGGCTTGAACTTCAATGTGTTTGCAGACATCGACCGCATGTGGATACGATATTCCTCTGCGATCCACAGCGGCGAACTCAACCTGGTCCATTGCCTGGGTGGGTGTGCTCATCCCTGCAAAGGGGATTGCGATCCGAAGCATGTTCACGTCGGCAACACGTGGTGCCGCACCTACGAATGGCTTTTCGGACTGCGGTATCTGAGCGTGAGGGAACAGTTAGAGATTTACGGTGAGCGAGACTTGGAGATCACGGGCGGAGATGTCGGGCCCATCTTCGGCACCGAGGATGGATTTTACGACATCAGCACTCGCAATAATCTGTTCGGTCCGCAAATTGGTGCCCGGATGCGTCATTGGAACGATCGGCTGGGTTGGGAATTGAGTGGCAAGCTGGGCGCCTTCTACAACGACGCCGCGCAGCGGCAGTTGGTCGTCGATTTCCCCGACTTCGAACTGCGGCCCACCACGGGGGCTTCGGGTAGCCAATTCGCCTACCTGAGCGAGGTGAACCTGACCGGCCTCTTCCGCTTGACTCAGGTCTGGAATTTGCGAGCCGGGTACAACTTGATCTACATCGGCGGTCTGGCGCTGGCCCCTGATCAATTGGATTTTTCCAGCGGAGAAGCATCTGGTCAGGGGCTGAACCGCAGCGGCGGAATTCTATTGCACGGCGTCAATTTGGGCCTGGAAGCGCGCTGGTAAACGGATCCCGGGGATCGAGCCAATCAAGATCGGCGAACAGGGCATCGTCGTTCGAGTTCGGATCATCTGGGTTCCGCGAAGAACGATCGCGAAGCAAATCGGTCCAATCATCGAAGGTTCCTTCGCCTTCGGCCGTCCAAGCGTCGCGGACCAGATCCTGTTGCAGCCTTTGTTTGACGAAAACGAAATCGGCGGCTTCGCCTTCTCCATCACCACCGGCTCCGCCTGCTGGCGGTGGAAAGTTCCGGCTGGTGGCGATCAGCCACGGTCCGTGGAAATCGGAGAGCGAGCTTTGCTGCTGGAATTCCAGCGGATCGCGGTTGATGATTTCGAACCGTCGGATCTGTCGGGACGTGCCGCCCGGACCTTGGACCGCCACGATCGTATCGGTCAGTCCATCGGGATCCATCAAGGCGGCGACGTTTACCGGCGATCGGTAGCTGGCGCCCGTGAACGCGTGAGGAATCGCGCCCAGCAGCGACAAGCTGGCCGCGCTGGTATCCCAGCCCCAGACCTCGATGCGAGACAATCCGTTCACTCCCATCCCCACGATGATGTCGGGAATCGGGTCCTCGTCCACTCGAGCCACCTCCAGCGAAACGCCGCCGGAAAAACTGTTGTGGACAGCCGTGAACGGCTGGAATCTCTGGACTTCTCGAGGTTCGATGCCCGAAACGTCGAAAACGGCGACCGACACTTGCGTTCCCGCACCGGTTCCCACCACGATTTCCGCCCTGCCGTCCGGTTGATTGACGAACGTGTTGCCGATCCACTGTCCCATGTCGCCAGCGGCCACTAAGAACCCACCCGCCAAATTCGAAACGGACGAAGCGCGGAAGGCGATATCCGGGTCCGGTCCGAATGCCGGAGCCGAGGGATTCATGGGATCGTAACGATTCAAGAAGACTCGCACATCCGCAAAGCCACTGGTGGGGGTCGTGATCAGGTCCGGTCGGCCGTCTCCGTCGACATCGGCGATGGCCACCGAGACACCGCCCTCGTACCCGGCAGGATACGCCAGGAAACTCGGGAAGCCGGGTACGGGTTGGCCATCGATGGTAAAGAAACGGATCTCGGGATCGCGGCTGCGCCCCGGCGCTGTGACCACCATGTCTTCGCCGGTACCTAGATCTGCCACGGCCACTCGGGTGCCTCCCGTATAATCCTGCTCGTACGCCAGGAACTCCGATTGCACTTCTCCGGTTATCGAATCGATGACCTTGACCCTTTGCGGAGTGCCCGGGTTTTTGTCCGGTGCAATCACGATGAACGGAGGCCTGTCGACGCCGAAGTAGTGATCAGGGTTTTCGTCCCGAACAGGCTCTGGAATGGTTTCCGTATCATCGATCGCCGAAACACTTCCGATGTTGCCGTATTGACCTTCCTGAGCAACGCCCGTGGCTTGGAAGACCCAGGTCTCACAAGGATCGAGAAGTCCATTGCCATTCTCATCGCCGCTGACATAAACGGGGAAGAAATCATCCGTTGGATTCAGGGGCGTCCCGTTATCGTCGCGAACCACCACGTCTCGTAGCGGCACGCTGCCCAGGTTTGTGACGTGGTACGTCCAGGTCACGGTGCTGCCCACGCTGACCACGGGCCCTGTCGGTTCGGTGTTGTTGGTGCCGTTGGTCATCTTCACGATTCGGATGGTCGCTCCGACGCCGAAGTAATGGCTCGGATCGGTGGCGACGATCGGCGGACCAACGGGCGGAGTTCCGGTGGCGGTGCCCAGATTCGCATATTGGCCCAGAAGGGCTTCGCCGGATCGTTCAAACGTCTGGGATTCCCCGGGCGCCAACGTGACATTGCTGGCGATCAGGCCGAGCTGGTCATCTGTCACCACGACGTTGTTCAGTTGCACGTTCCCCGTGTTGGTCACCACAAATGTCCACGTCACCGAATCGCCCAGCAGGACCTGGGGTCCAGGCGCTTCGTCGGCATCCTGGCCGTTGGTGAACTTCTCCAAATCGATCGCCGGCGCTGCGCCGAAGTAGTTACTGGGGTCGTCATCATCCACGGGCGGACCCACGGGCGGTTGTCCGGTCACGACGCCCAGGTTCGTGTAAGGCCCGGCCTGCGCCTGGCCGGTGCGAATGAACGTTTGGGAAGCACCCGCGGCCAGCGATGGGATGGTCCCGATCGAACCAAGTTGATCGTCGGTGACCACCACATCCGTCAACGTGACGTTTCCGGTGTTCGTCACTACAAAAGTCCAGGTCACCGTATTGCCGACCAGGATGAAGGGCCCGGGTGCCTGGTCCGCATCTTCTCCATTCGTCGATTTTTCAAGGCGAACGTCAGGTTCCGCGCCGAAATAATGACTGCGATCCTGATCGACCACCGGAGGACCAACCGGTGGATCTCCCGTGGCGATGCCCAGGTTGGTGTATTGTCCCGCCTCGGCGATCCCAGAGACCGTGAACGTTTGCGTTGTCCCTTCGGGAAGCAGATCGATCACTCCGATCTCTCCCAGCTTGTCGTCCGTGACGATCACATCGGTTAGATCTACGTTGCCGTTATTGGTGACGATGTAGGTCCACGTCACCGGATCGCCCACCAGGATAAAGGGCCCAGTCGGATCGTCCGCATCCTGCCCGTTGGTCAGTTTTTCGATGCCTATCGATGCATCGACACCGAAATAGTGGCTGGGATCGCTGTCGGTTACCGGTCCCGCCTCGATACAAAAACCGGTAGCGGTACCGATATTGCCGTACTGCCCGGCGCTAGCCGTCCCCGTGGCGACCAATGTTTCAGAAGCTCCAACCGGCAAGAAAGCAATGGTGCCGATCGGGCCAAGTTGGTCGTCGGTCACAATCACCTCGAACAGGTTGTTGTTTCCTATGTTCGTGACTTCGTAGGTCCAAGTCACCGTTTCACCCACCGGAATCAGCGGACCAGGTCCCTGATCGGCATCCTCTCCATTCGTCGATTTCTCGATCTGGATCGCCGCATCGACGCCAAAATAATGGCTCGGATCCGAATCCGTCACCGGAGGCCCCATCGGTGGATCGCCCGTGACGATGCCGATGTTTGCGTACTGGCCCAGTTCAGCAACCCCAAAAGCAAACAGGGTTTGCGAAGCTCCCGGAGTTAACAAATCGATCGTTCCGATCGACCCCAATTGGTCGTCGGTGACCACGATGTTGGTGAG
>SKVE01000037.1 GCA_007129635.1 Planctomycetaceae bacterium | reverse complement strand
TGGTAACCGTCTGCTCCGAGATCGCCGACCAGGTGACTTTCGACATCAAGTACGCAGGTTACGTTTTTCGACAGCAACAGCAGATCGACCGCCAGCAGCGGCTGGCCGAAAAACGCATCCCCGCCGGATTCGATTACAATCGCATCGTTCATCTTCGAGCCGAAGCTCGCCAGAAACTGTTGCGCATCCAACCTGTCAGTTTGGCTCAAGCCAGTCGAATCAGCGGTATCACCCCGGCCGATATCGCCCTGCTGATGGCGAATCTGGCCGGAGGTTGAAGTCAGGTACGGTCATCTTTTCCTGGTGAATCGTGGTGATTACAATGGCGTCCAGTGATCCACTTCGCTTCAGAATTCAGAGACTTAGGTCGCACCGATGACCTATCGAGGTAACCGCATGTCTGGAACCCCCCTGATCGCATTGACCCTATTATTTGGCGTTTCGCTGGCTTCGGCGCGCGCGGACCATCCCAACATCGTGCTGATCTACATCGATGACATGGGCTATGGCGACCTTGCCTGTTATGGATCGGAGGTCAACGACACGCCTCACGTGGATCGGTTGGCGGCCGAGGGCATGCGTTTCACCGATTTCTACTCATCCAGCCCCGTCTGCACCCCCGCGCGGGCATCCCTGATGACGGGTTGTTATCCGGGCCGCGTGAGTTTCGATGGTTTTGGGCCGGAGGGGCGCAGTTGGGTGTTGTTCCCAGGATTCGCCGAGGGGTTACATCCGGACGAGCGAACTCTGCCCGAACTGCTGAAAGAGAAAGGCTACGCCACCGCCCACATCGGCAAATGGCACTTGGGCGATCAACCGGAGCACCTGCCCACTCGGCATGGGTTCGATTCCTACTACGGCGTTCCCTACAGCAACGACATGGCCATCATGCCGCGACGTCCCAAGTCACCGCCGATGCCGCTGCTGCGGAACGAGCGGGTGATTCAAGAGCAACCGACCCAGGCGGCCTTGATCGAACGCTATACGGTCGAGGCGGTGGAGTTCATCCAGCAAAAACACGACCAGCCCTTCTTCCTGTATTTTGCGCATCTGCACGTGCACCTGCCGCATTACGTGATGGAACCGTTCACCAGTGCCTCGCGCAACGAACGCTACGGCGCGGCGGTGGCGGCCATCGACTGGAGCACCGGCGTGATCCTGGCGGAACTGAGACGCGCCGGGATCGAAGACAACACGATCGTCATCTTCACCTCGGACAACGGCAGTCGACAGCGAGGCGAAGGCGGCAGCAACGCTCCGCTCCGCGGGCTCAAGGGGCAGATCTTCGAAGGCGGGATGCGGGTGCCCTGCATCGTGCGTTGGCCCGGGGTCGTGCCTGCGGGATCGGTGAGTTCAGAGTTGACTTCGGTGATGGACTTTTACCCGACGCTGGCAGCCCTGGTCGGCCACGACCTGGCCAGCCTGCCAAAACACGACGGCGCCGATGTCATGCCAATCTGGCAAGGACAGGAAGGTGCGAGGTCGCCGCATGAGCATTTCTTCTACTACATCCGCAACGAGCTTCAGGCGGTGCGAGACCACCGTTGGAAACTCCATCATCAGGTGAAGGCCGGAGAAGAATCGGTGCAGTTGTACGATCTGGTCGACGACGTGAGCGAAAGCAACTGTATCGCCGAACAGCATCCGGAGGTGGTGCAGCGTCTGAAGGCGGCGATGGACGAGATGCGAGTGCAATTGGGGGACAGCCGGTTGGGGATCGAAGGAAACGAACGCCGTCCCTGTGCGGTGGTCAAGGAACCCAAACCGCTGACCGAGTTCGACCCGGATTACCCGTACATCGAACCAAGCTATCTGCTGAACGAAGCGGGCTGATCGACGGTCCGGCCAACTTGGATGACGGCGAAGCGATTCAGACCAACAGTGATCCTTCCACGTAGGCGCCCCCTCGAGTGAAGGCCAGTAGATTGGTGACCGTCGTGCGTGCGATGTCGGACAAAGCCTCCTCTGTCAGGAAGGCTTGATGGGCGGTGATCAACACGTTGGGGAAGGTAATCAAACGAGCCAGCTCGTCGTCCTGCAAGACCTGGCCGGACAGATCTTCGAAGAACACGCCCTCCTCTTCCTCGTACACGTCCAAGCCGACGCCGCCCACGTGGCCGGACTTCAAGGCTTCGATCAAAGCGGTCGTGTCGATTAACGCACCTCGGCTGACATTGATGATGATCACGCCCCGCTTCATCAACGCCAGCGTCTCGCGGCGGATCAGATAATGGGTCTCGGGAGTCAACGGGACGTGCAGCGAGACGACGTCGCTTTGGGCAGCCAACGTCTCCATGTCCACGTACCGCACGCCGAACTCGTTGGCCCACTGCGGTTGGGGAAACGGATCGAAGGCCAGCACCTGCATGCCGAAACCACGGAGAATCTGGGCGGTGATTTTTCCGATCTTGCCCGTGCCGAAAATCCCCGCTGTCTTACCGAACAGATCGAATCCCACCAGACCGTTCAAGGAGAAATTCATCTCGCGAACCCGGTTGTAAGCTCGGTAGATCTTACGGTTCAACCCCAACAGCAAGGCCACCACATGTTCGGCCACTGCATACGGCGAGTAGACGGGCACGCGTGTGACCGTGATTCCCAACGCTTTGGCCGCATCCAGATCGACATTGTTGAAGCCCGTGCAACGAAGGGCCAATAACGAGATGTCCATCTCGGCCAGTTTCTCCAGGACCGTGTGATCGGCACTGTCGTTGACAAAGATGCACACCGCTTGAGCTTCCGCGGCCGCATGCACGGAATCGGGGCCCAAGCGAAAATCAAAGAACCGCCAATCGATCGAATCGGCGTTCGCAGCGGCGGCTAGTGCCGCTCGATCGTAGCCCTTCGTGTCGTAAACAGCGACGGTCATCATTCAGACATCCTTCATCAAGGGGGTTTTCGAGTGAGGTCGATAAGGACAGATTACCCGCCAAGTTCTTCATGACAAGGGTGCTCAGGAGTTCGTTTCAGCGGTTTCGCCAGAAATTGGGCAGTAGCAGGACCAGGATCGAAAAGATTTCCAAGCGGCCCAGCATCATCAACCAGATGAACAGGATCTTGCTGCCCCCACTGAAATGCCCGTAGTTCTGCGTGGCACCGACGGTGCCCAGACCGGGCCCGATGTTGTTCAACGTGGCAGCGATCACGCTGGCGCTGTCCATCAGCTTATGTTCCGCCCCTTCGCCCCACGTCTTGTCAGGTTCAATCGTGACGACCAGCAGCCAACTACCGACAAAGATCACAGCGATCAGCGCGAAATAGACCAGGATGTTCTTGCGCAGTTCGCCCTCTTCCACCGCCTTGCCTCCCAGACGCAGCGGACGGACGACCGACGGGTGATACGCCTGTTCGATTTCCAATCGCAGGATTTTCGCCAGCAGAATATGCCGGATGACTTTCAAGCCCCCGCCCGTGCTACCCGCACAACCGCCCACGAACATCAGGGTTAGCAATAAGCCGCGGGCAAAATGGTTCCACCGGTCGAAATCCTCCGTGACATAGCCGGTGGTAGTCATGATCGACACGACTTGAAACAGGCTGTATCGCAAGGCTTCCCAACCATGGTCAAAGTCGCCCTGCCACCAACCGACCAGCATCACCAACAGCGAACCGATGGCCAGGATCGCGGCATACGTCCGCCACTCGATGTCCGCCAGCAGACGTTGCGGTCGCAAACACAGCAGGTAAAACAGCAAGATAAAGTTTGTACCGGCCAGAATCATAAATACCAGAATGACCGACTCGATGGCCGAACTCTGGAAATGTCCGACGCTGGCATTGTAGGTGCTGAATCCGCCGGTAGCCATCGTGCCGAAGGCGTGACAGAGAGCATCGAACAGTGACAGTCCCATCAGCCATAGGATGACGGCCAACACCGCGTTCAGTCCCAGATAGGTCAGGGCAAACAGCCACGCGGTATCTTGCATTCTGGGCGTAACGCCTTCCTTGGTCGGACCAGGCATTTCAACTCGCATCAATGCCTTGCCTGCCGAACCGTGTCCCAGGATGACGACGAACAGCACAAGGATTCCCAGCCCACCCAGAAAATGCGTGGTGCTGCGCCAGAACAAGATACAGTGAGGGACCAGATCGGCCGACTCCAAATCCGAAATCACCGTGGCCCCGGTGGTGCTGAACCCCGACTGGGATTCAAACCAACAATCGATCCAGTGCATCTTGACGGGCTCTTGGGTAACCGGATCGCGACCTCGACAGGTGCCGCTCAGCAGGAAGGGCAGTGCGCCCAGGATGCTGGCCAGAACCCAACTGAGCCCCACCACGGCCATGGCTTCCTTGCGATATAATCTGCCCGACGCCGTCCGCCCCCAATACCGCAGCAAACCACCGACCAGCAAACATGCCAGAATGCTGATCAGCAGCGCCGCAAACGCGCGGGTTTCGAACGTACCGATCGAATCCAAGGGCAAGTTCTTGCGGCGTCCAAGCACGGGCCAGGCCCAGGGCAGGCTGAAACACATCGCGCCGCCGATCAGCAGGCTGACGATACTCAATAATCGGGCGACCAACCGCAGATTCATGACGATGCGTTCCCGTTGCTGACCGCGAACGATGACAACGCCACCGGCAGTTGCTGGTCGTCAATCAGCGCGATCACCGTATCCCCAGCGTGCAAAATATCGTCGGCTCCGGGAACCATGGCGAATTCGGCTCGCATGACCGCTGCGATCAGGCATTGATCGGGTAAGGGCAACTCAGCCAAACGCTGCTTCACCGCCAGTGAATGCTCGGCGACTTCGATCTCGTAAACGCTGATCGTGCCGCCCGGAAGCGGCATTCGGGCGATGATCGGACCGGACTGCAGGAAGCTGAAGACCTGTTTGGCCATGACATCGCGCGGACTGATGGCTACGTGAATTCCCAAACGCCCCACGATGTCGGCATAATCGGGCCGGCCAACGATCGCCATGATCTTGGCAGCGCCGATCTCGCTCGCTTCCACCCCGGCCATGATGTTGTCTTCGTCGTCACCCGTACAGGCGACAAATACATCTGCGTTGCCAACCCGTTCTTCTTCCAAAACCGCGCGCCGAGTGGCATCGGCCTGGACGACCGTCACGTGGGGCAGATTGCTGGCCAAGACCTCGCAACGCTGCCGCGAGATCTCCATCAGCATGACCGAGAAACGGTCGCTACGCAGCATGCGAGCCAGATGATGACCCGTTTCGCCGCCTCCGGCGATCACCACTCGCTTTCGAGGCCCCGGCGAAGATCGGAACATATCCCGCACCTCGTCCACGTGCTCGCGGTTACCCACGATGGTGATCCGGTCGTTCAGCACCACCTGATCCTCGGCGCCCGCAATCCATAGCCGATCTTTGCGGCAGATCGATGCAATCCGCACGCCATGGGGCAGACGCAGATCCTTCAAAGATCGTTGGACGGCCCGAGTGGACTCGGTGACGATCATCTCCTGGACCTCGATCACCCCTCGAGCCAGGCCTTCCATGGTGATCGCTTCTGCGTGGCGAATGTTGCGAGCCAATTCCAGAGCCGACAAGTGTTCCAGACTCAAGATTCGGTCGATATGAAAGTGCCGTTGATAGTCGAACGTGCTGAGATCGCGAAACACGGGCGCGAACACTCGGGCTATAGAACGCCTTGCCCCCATGCCCTTGGCCATGCTGGCGGCGACCAGATTGACCTCGTCGTCCCCGGTAACGGCCAGGCACAGGTCGGCGCTCAAAACATCCGCCTGGAACAGCACGCTGGCATGTCCCGCTTGGCCCGTCAACGCACGGACGTCCAGTTCTTCGTTGATACGTTTTATGTGGGCCGGGTCAGCATCTACCACCGTGACGCTGTGGCGATGTTTGCACAACAGCTCGGCGATCCAGCTTCCTACCGTTCCGGCACCCAAAACCACGATCTTCATGCACGACTCCAACTCAATCGCTTCATTCGGCGAAGAATCTTGCATCCAGTTGCTGTTGGCCAAGCTGGGCGTAATGGTTCACCAGTTGCATCCGCAGATCGCGGGCCGAGATGGTTCGAGCTGTCCAATGCTGGACCATTTCGGGATGACGAGCTTGATAGGCTTCGATGCGGGCGATCTGTTCAGCGTCCATCTGGGCTCGCGCAGCGTCCTGCAAAGGAGCCGCCATGATGGCGCTGTGAGCGACGGTGAACTCCTGGAGGCTACTTTGCACGATCTGGTCCAGGATCTCGATCACGGTCGCCGCTTTGGCTGCGGCCTCCAAGTCCATCTGCTCGCTGACCTGGTTCACGCGTGCCAGGGCTCGCGTTAGCCAGGGCTTGTCTTTGGCCATGGCGGCCAACTGCTGCCGCAAGGCCTGTCGCAGGTCGGGCGAAGGGTTTAATGGGTGGCTGATCATACGAGCGGCGAACGCGTCGTAGATCGCTTCCTGGACCTCTCGCGCCGGATCGTACATCGGTTCCCGGCGTCCCACGATTCGCATCCGAGGCGAAAAGATCGCTCCGGTCGGCGAGATGAAGTCTTCGCCGATCGAGAGCCCTATCGTCTGAAGGTTCGCCGCCGTGTGGCCTCCCGCAGGCAATTCGACAAAGGGAAAGAACTCGTCGCGCGGCCGCGAGGCATGCTGGGCGCAGATCAGCAAGAACCCGGCACAGTACGTGTGGATTAAGCGATCTTCCAGCGGCTGGCCCCGCAGTTGCTGGATGCGGTGCGTTTGAAAGGTCAGGTCGAATTGCGCCGGGTTGTCGATCATGGCTGCCGCCGCCTGACCCATCCGCCGCCCGACCTCGGGATCCTCGTGACGCACGAAAAAGAAATGGAGCGTACGCTGCAGGTAGATATCCACCGTGGTCGCGGGAACCGTCGCACTACGCTCGGGAAGATCGACGATCACAAAGCGGCGGATGCCGTCCGAACCGACCTCGGCAGCCACCACGCCGACATGCGTAAACAAGCCGGGTGATAAATTCGTAAAACGATTGTACGGCGACGGGTTGCGCATCAGCAGCCAATCGCCCGGTCGCAACTCCAATCGTCCTAATCGATAAACTTCTTCGACAATGCCCCGCCGATGACGTTGATCCAGCCATGATAACAGATCGCGGCGATTGTCACGCAACGCGTCGCTCAAACGCTGCGGTTCGATCCGATTCAGGATATCCGCCAATTCCTCCGCCAGCATGGCTGGTTCCGGCAGTTTCGGGTCGGTCCCCGGTCGAGGCTTCTGCGGCAGGCCCAAACGTCGCAACAATTCGGCCGCGATGACCACCAGCGCCGGATTCTCTTCGACGCGGATAAACTGAGCCACCGTCGGCACCAGGTCGGCTTGATGAGTCAGATTGATCAGTTGCAGTACCCGATACTTCTCTGCCGCCGTGAAGCCGACGTAACCTCTGTCAGGCGGCGGATCGAACAACATGAACGACATCACGATCGCACCAATGTCCACTCGGCGATCGATCAACACTTGTAGCATCTGTTCGTAGTGGTCCGGCTGCTGGTCCAAAAAGAAGGCTGCCGCTTGAATGACATCGCTCAATCGAGCTCGGAGCCGTCCGGACAGGTCGATCAACGCGGAAGTGGATCGGAGATAATGCCGCAACACAGC
>SKVE01000087.1 GCA_007129635.1 Planctomycetaceae bacterium | reverse complement strand
ACCGCCTTGGTGATCAACACGACACAGGTGGCGGCCACGAACATCAACAGCGAATTGGCTGCTGCTTCCTTCAACGTCATCAGTGTTCCCCTCGGATCAATGAAAGCAAAAACGGGGCAATCGCACCCCGGGGTTTTTTGTTGGAAACGGAATTCTTTTTGTTTTGTGGGAGTTTAGGTCTCACAGGTCGATCAAGGTCAGCGGGCGGCAGGTACCAGCAGGACGGGGACCGGCGCGCTACGAACCACTTGATGGCTGACGCTGCCCAGCAAGACGTGGGCCAGGAAGCCACGTCCCTGGCTGCCCATCACGATCAGGCTGTCGTCTTGTTCTTCGTGCGCTACACGCAAAATCTCTTCCACCGGGTGACCGTAGGGCAGCAGCATTCGCACCGCGACATCCGCCGCCACTTGCTGCAATTGTTCGCCCAGTTGTTCCAGTCGCTGGCGATCCGTCTGGTTGAACTCGTCTAACCGATGCTCCAAGTACCCACTGATACGTCGCCTGTCTTGCACATGCAGCAAGGTGACTCGACGCGCCCCGCTGGCCACAATCTTCTTCACATAAGCGAAGGCACGGTCTGCCGTCTCGGAGAAATCCGTGCAAAACAGGACGTGCTGGCGGAGATCCTGGCAGGCCCCGACACAACGCACGGTTCCCTCGCCTTCCGCGATCTTCAAGCGGATGATCAACACGGGGACGGTCGCCTGGTGGACAATCTCCATGGCAGTGCCGCCGATCAATAATTCACGCGCCAGCGTCGCGCCATGCGTGCCGACGACGATCAACGACGCTTGGCGTTCGGCGGCGATCCGAGTCACCTCCAGTGGTGCCGGGCCGGTCAGCAACATCGATTCGGTCGGAAACCCCTCCTGCTCTAAAAACTCACGCTGTTTCGCCAGCGGTGGTTCAAGAAAGTCTGGCATGCCATGCACCATGTTCTCCAGGCCCTGGACGCCGATCGCATGCACCAGCAACACCCGATCGGTTCCCAAGGGAGCCAGTCCCTTCACGCATCGGAGCACTCCTTCGGATGCGGCGGAAAGATCCGTGGCGACGAGAACTTTGCTGAACATGGGTTGACACCTGCTGTCTTGCGGGTTGCATGCGTGATGGATTTCCAGCGGCCCTTGAGCGAGCCCATCCGAGCCGTTTAACTCTTCCCGACAGGCAAGATCGGCACCGCCATACTTGCAAGTTTAGCCAAATATGCGATACTGTCAAGGGGATTTTACCGAAGGTTCGCTCGTCGTTGTATGCCTACCCTTGACGGTCGCGAACAAAAACCATACATTTCGTTTTTTAACGAAATAATCGAGTCGAGGCAAGAGGGTGATGTTGAAAGTTCTTTTTCTGTGTACCGGAAATTCGTGCCGCAGCCAGATGGCCGAAGGTTGGGCGAGGCACCTGAAAGGCGATGTGATCGAGGCCTATTCGGCAGGGGTCGAGACGCATGGCCTGAATCCCAATGCTGTGCGGGTGATGGCCGAGGCGGGAGTGGACATCTCGAAGCAATCGTCGCAGCATTTCGACCAGTTTCGCGACGTGCCGCTGGATTACGTGATCACCGTCTGCGGGCAGGCTCACGAGTCCTGCCCGGTGTTCCCCGGCCCGACGCAAGTGAAGCATGTCGGCTTCGACGATCCGCCGCGACTGGCCAAGCAAGCGGCTACGGAAGACGAGGCGTTGGGGCATTACCGGCGAGTGCGGGACGAGATCCGGGCCTTTGTGGAAACCTTGCCCGACGCGTTGCATACCGACGGCTGACAGAACCAGACCGCAACCGCCAGCACCAAAGGCATCGGCTTTTTCGAGCGTTATCTGACGGTCTTTCTGAACTAGCCCGACCGTACAAGTTATGCTTGACTCCCCACCTGGCGTGTTCAATTTGTTCGATTTTCGCCAGATTTTGAATCGTTTGGAGTGCCGATTTCCGTTCCGCTGAGAACGATCCTCCCCGCTCGCCGGGCGAGAGTTCTCAGGCTGCCTGGCCAAGAAAGTACGAAGATCCTCCCCGCTCGCCGGGCGAGAGTTCTCAGGCTGCCTGGCCAAGCAGCAAAGATGGTCCAGATCCCCCCCGTTCGTGGCTAGGGAACCTAACGATCTCGCCGGCGAGCGGCGAGGATTCCTGATAGCTGCGATTCCTGATAGGTGCCACCCACTTATCGCATTGCCAAGCAGCAAAGATGGTCCAGAGCCCCCCGTTCGTGGCCAGGAAGCCTAACGATCTCGCCGGCGTGCGGCGAGGATTTGGGGCCCATCGTTGACCGAAAACGACTCCCGACCCCCTCGCCCTCGGACGGTGAACTTTACCCCGGTCTCCTGGCACACAACTCGGTGGGATTTCCCGGAGTGATGCGGTATGATCAAGGAAACGCAGGCGACCGGTGAAATCCTTCGAAGCAACGAGTTGATATGAATCGCGATCGGCTGAAGAACCGAGTGGACGTGCAACAGTTGGTGGACCAGCATCTGGACCGCATTCATCGCGCTGCGTTGGTGTTGAGCGGCAATCCGTGGGATGCGGAGGATTTGGTGCAAGAGACCTTCCTGCTGGCGGCGCGAAAGATCGATGGTTTTCGTGGCGACAGTGCTCCCTATACCTGGTTATATGGCATCCTGCTGAATGTCGAGCGACGGCATCGGCGCCGTCATGGCACCTGGCGTCGGAAGTTGGATACGCTGTACCAACGCTACGACCCGCGATCCCAGTCGGTGCCCAGTGCGGACCGAGCGGTGCAGGTGGCGGAATGGAAGGAGGGTCTGTGGTCCCAGGTGGCTCGCCTGCCGGACGCCCAGCGTCAGACCTTGGTGCTGCGGTTCAGCGAAGGGCTGCAATATGAAGAGATCGCCCAAGTGCTTTCCGTCCCGTTGGGCACGGTCAAATCGCGAATTCATCACGGGTTATCGAGGTTGCGGCAACAATTGCAAGCCGACGGCGAAGCGTCCGTCCTGCCTTCGGAGTTTATCGAGGACTTGAACTATGCGGTCTGATCGTGCGGACGAATTGGAAGCTGGCCTGCGCCGTGACGCGGCACGGTTAGCAGCACGCTATCCGGCGCAAACGCCTCGGCCAATCCCGAGGCATGTCGACCGGCCCCGTTCCTTCCACTCGGTCCGCCCTCTCGTGCTGGCATCGGCGACGCTGCTGATCATCATCGCCGCGCGCTGGCTGCCCAGCGGCAACGAATCCGACGTTCCGGTTCAGCGCACCCTGGCTGACGCATCGGATCAGACCATCGCCATCGCAGACGGCCCGAACGACTTCGCGGAGGCGGCGACTTCGCTTGCCCCGGCCGATCATGGGGCGGTTGGCACCGCATTCGCGCCAGCCGATGCGTCGCAGTGGGAATCCCCGGTCTTCCTGCTGGAGGTCTCCGATCCTGAACTGGAGGCCTTGTTGGATTTGTGGGAGACCGATCGTACGGAACCTACCCGTCTATCGATATAGATCGAGGTCGATCGCCGGATGCTACTGCGTTTTTTCATCATCATCCTGTTGGCGACGGGCACCATGGCAGCGGTTGCCCAAGACACGCCGTTGCCATCGTTGGAACAGGCGTCGCGCAAGCTGCTGGACGCCACGGTGACGGTTCGCGTCCGCAATCCGTCATGGGACGAGGACGGCGGCAATCCGGCCGAGGCAGATCCTGCCGCAGACCCAGCCCTCGCGGCCGTGACGGTTTGCACGGGGATCGTGGTCGACAAGCGACTGGTGATCAGCCCCGTCTTCGCCGCCTCGGACTCCCCGATCCGAATCACGCTGCGCACGGGCCAACAATTGACCGCCGTCCCGAAGGTTCTGGACCAATACACGGGCCTAGCGCTGCTGGAGGCCCAACAAGACTTGCCTGGAAAGATCGCGTGGACCGACGATCCGCCCGCTGTCGGGGGTTGGGTGTTAAGCGCAGCGGCCTGGGGTACCGAAGGACCGGCCGTATCGGTTGGCATCCTGAGCGCTAGTCAGCGAACGTTAGCGGGTACGCATTATCCGCCTTTACTGCAATGCGACCTGCGAACCGCCGAGACATCCAGCGGCGCGGGAGTGGTGGATAGCCAGGGTCGTCTGATCGGCATCGTGGTCGCCACGGACGCCCAGCACGATCATCGCGGGTGGACCTATGCCGTGCCCACCAGCCACGTCCAGCGCTTGATCACCATCCGCGAAGAAGATCCCGACCGGGCCGGAGTCGTCATCCTGAAGCGTCGCCGGCCGGTCATCGGCATGGTCTTGGATGGAGAGGAAGATACGGTGGTGGTCAGCCGAGTGTTCGACCAGAGTCCGGCGGAACGAGCCGGGATTCAGGTCGGCGACCGGATTATCACGGCGGACGGTACCATGATCCGCTCGGTCTACCAGGCCGTCCGGCCCATGCTGTTCAAGCAGCCGGGCGACACGATGACCTTTCAAATCCAACGAGACGCAACGACGATCGAAGCGATCGTGGTACTGGGCGGCGGCATCGAGTTACCCGCCGCGCCGTTCGCCAACGTCCGCCAGTACCTGCGACCGGTATTGGATGTCCGCCAAGTCGGCGAGGGCTCCTATGCGGCTCGACGAGGTCCAGAAGTAACGCGCGAGGTCTTCGCGCCGCAAAGTGTCGTGCCGCTACCCAAAGAAAAGGCACGCCCCGCCTCGGCTGCGGAGAAAATTCAGTTGCTCGAGCGGGCTTTGGAACAGCAGCAACATGCCATCCTCGCATTGCAGAAGCAGTTGCATGAACAAGAGCAACAACGTCAGCAAGCTGAGGAGCGGCTGCGTTCGATGCAACAACAAATCGAACAACGGAGATAATCGAACAACGGAGATGATTCAGCGATCGACTCCCAGTTCAACGACCGCCGCCGGTTCTAAAACGCGGAAGGTAAACGACTCGGTGATGTACAGTTCCACGTCGTCACGGTCGTGCCCCGCGTAACCGATGGACCAATCCTGACCCACCGTCAGCTCGAAGTGTCCGCGTGCCGCCGAGACGACAACGCCGTCC
Organism: Planctomycetaceae bacterium; assembly: GCA_007129635.1. GTDB lineage: Bacteria > Planctomycetota > Planctomycetia > Pirellulales > Pirellulaceae > SKKK01. The sequence goes on along the minus strand of SKVE01000087.1, from coordinate 2,595 downwards.
GTCAGCGCAGGGCTGCATCGCATCGATCCGCCCGTTATCTCTTCGATCAAGCGGCGAGGCGGATCGCTACAATCGACCTGTTGCATCAGCTTGAAGAACGGCGTCCGGCCGAAGATCGCGAAATACGGTCCGGGCAGGGCGTTGGATTGAAGGATCTCCATCGCCTGGGCGACCGCCCGAGGATACTGCAACGGATCTTCTGGCAGCAACACCTTTTCCCGCTCGGGAACCTGCAGAAGACCCCGGATCGAGGCGTCTGGCAGTCCGTGGTAGATAGCGGACTCTTCGAACCACGAGGCTTTCCGTACCGCCTGCTGCAGCGATTCAAGGTCCGGGTCCTTGCAGCCGCGAGAGATCGCGTCCAATTCCATCTGCTTCACAACAAAAGGCAGACGCACCTCTAACAGCGGCAGGACCGCGCGAAGCCCCCATGGCACATCAGGAGTCTTCTCGGCATCCGTTAGCTGCAAGCGTCCCGTGTCGACGGCGGCCAGACCCCACCCGTGCGGACCGTCAAGATCGACGAACCGCCGTGCTGACAGTTGCGTCTTCAAGATCTGAGTCGCCTGGTCGTCGACTTCCGCCCAGGCTTTTTCGGTGAGCGGTGCTAGTGAGCGGCGCAATATGCTGGTCATCTGTCATTCTCCTGTGTCAAGTGCTCCGATTCCCAAGTCGTCCTCAGGCAAACCGCCCGACGTCGGCTTGTTGTCGCCGTGACTGCCCTCCTCGATCGCGACGATGGGTTGTTCGGTGAATAAGTAGGTACGCAACATCTCGTCCATCTTGGGAACACGGCGCCGGATCCATTCCAGTCCCATCGCGGCGTGTTCGAGTTCCTCGTCCCGATTGTGAACCATAATCGCTCGCAACTCATCGTCCGTCGCCACGTCGGCTCGCTGTTGATACCAGTCAACAGCTTCCAGTTCCTCGATCACCGTGGCCAAAGCTTGATGAAGCGACCGCGTCGACGCAGACAGTTCTGCCACCGGTTCGTGATAGCCATTGGTCGTCATTGTTGGATCTCCTCCGTTTCAGTCTGCGGAGTTTTCAAACTCCCTAACAACGTGGAAACGCTGGAGACGCAACAACCGTGCCAATCGACGCAGATCGCATACAATCGTGTAGGGACAAGAAGAATGCTGGCTCATGAGAATCCCCGCCGCGGCCCAGTGGAAACAGAACGCGACAGGATGTCGCATCGCGGCGCAAAAGTGACGTAGTAGCACCGACTTGACCCGACAAGGCCAGCCAGTTACAACAATGTAGATGTAGATTGGGCTTCTATCATGCTCGAACCTCCGCTTCCAAGGCTCTACCATCATGAAAATATTTTCCGCCGCGCTTGTCACCATCCTGTTGCTGTTGACCAGTTCCTCCTATTCGGTTGCGGAACCTCCGCAGGCACAGGGTGAATGGGTTCCGTTATTCAACGGCAAGAATCTGGATGGCTGGATTCCCAAGATCACCGGCTACGATCTAGGCGATAATTTTGGCGACACGTTTCGAGTGGAAGACGGAATCCTGAAAGTCTGCTACGACCAGTACGATCGGTTCGACGACCGTTTTGGGCACCTGTTTCACGAACGCACTTTTTCGCACTATTTGTTGCGAGTCGAGTATCGGTTTGTCGGCGAACAATTGGCGGGCGGTCCGGGTTGGGCCTTCCGCAACAGCGGCATCATGCTGCATGGTCAACCCGCCGAAACCATGCGAAAAGACCAGGATTTCCCGGTTTCGATCGAAGCCCAATTGTTAGGCGGCGGCGGGCAAGGCGAACGGTCCACCGCCAATGTCTGCACTCCGGGGACCCACATTGTCATGGACGGCGAACTGGTCACCCGCCACTGCATCAATTCCAGCTCGAAGACCTACCACGGCGACCAATGGGTCACGGTTCTGCTCGAAATCCGAGGGAACGATACCAGTCGGTTCATCATCGACGGCGAAACGGTTTTCGAATACGAAAAGCCGCAATTGGACCTGAACGACGCCGACGCCAAACGTCTGTTGGCCGACGGCGACCAGGAACTGATGATCAAGCAAGGCTCGATCAGTCTCCAATCAGAGAGCCACCCGGTCGAGTTCCGCAAGGTCGAAATCATGATTCTGGACGAATAAGTCGCCTATGCCGTTTTCGCAGCTCGGAGCGTAAGCCAGGATCTTCTCTCTGGCTTATCGCCAGATTTCGCAAGCGGCCCGCTTGCCGTCGCCGAAGAAACGGTTACATTGATGGATCAGCCTCAGCGGGCGTAGCTCAGTTGGCAGAGCGCTAGCTTCCCAAGCTGGATGTCGAGGGTTCGAGTCCCTTCGCCCGCTCCTTTGGAGCCCGCTGTAGCGGAATTGCCTACAAACGGGTCTCCGGATGTGTTCGACCAATGCATCACGGCTGTTTCTAGCTGCCTGACTCGAGGAAACAACGGATGTACACCACTGTCTGGGCCACCTTGGTACGATCGGACGACCAGGCTCGGAAGGCCAAATCATGCTCGAATCACATTCCAAACGGATCTGCACATTCTTTGCGGTAGACTACCATCCACAAATAGGGTATGCCACAAAGCTGTCCGAGGCAGTGCAGTCTATTCAGGGAAAGTT
>SKVE01000418.1 GCA_007129635.1 Planctomycetaceae bacterium | reverse complement strand
TCGATTTCGGGGACAGCGTCTTCCAGGTGGTTCGTCGGTGTCCGAAATCGACTCCCGACCCCGTCGCCTTGCAGTTCTTCCTCTTGCTGCGGTTCAACTTCGCCGTCGGCTTCAAATTCGCCGTCGGCTTCTGCTTCGCTTTGCGGTTCTTCTTCGTGCCAGGTTTCTTCTTCCTGCCAAGGCTCCTGTTCGTCCTCGCGGTCCCACACTTCTTCGTCTTCGTCACGCTCGCGGTCTTCGTCTTCGTCTTCGTCAGCGAATGCTTCTTCGGGTTCTTCGTCTTTGCGTACGCCGATGGGCGGACGCGCTGCCCGGACCTCTGCGTAGCGCACCAATCGGCCTTGCCACAGGTAGCCGGGGCGCACGATGTCGACGACCGTTTCGGGCTCGACTTCCGGGTCGTCGACCAATTCGACGACGGTCATCTGGGTCGGGTCGACCGGGTATCCCAAGCAATCGATGCGTTGGATTCCCAGTTGAACCAACGTCCGTTCGAGCCGCTGGTAGATCAATTGATACCCTTCCAGCAGCGGCAGCATGATTCTCCGGTGCAGATCGGCCGTCTGCTGGCGGAACAGGTCGGCGGAGGCGTTGAACCAGGCCCGGGCCTTCCAACGCTGCCAGAAGGACAGCCGATCGAACCGTTGACGGGCAGCCTGTTCGTGGCGGCGCACGGTGTCTTCCAGCACGTTGGCGTGGGCCGTCTGTGCCGCCCGCAGTCCCCGCTGGAGCGCCTCGTCCAATTCGATCAGCGATTCGACCAGCGGTCGGGCCGCCTTGGCGACGGCATCGGCTTCCCGTGCTTCGACCGAACGCATCTGGTTCGCGGCTTCGTCCAGTGCGGTGATGGCCAACTGCAGGGCGTCCTCCAGCCCGCGATTGCTCTTCGTCTGCAGCTTGACTTCCTGCCGCAGCGCGGTAAAGGCTTCGATCAACTGGATCATCCCCACGTCCGGCAGGACTTCCGCAGCCGCGTCCTCATAATGCCCGACATGGCCCAGCGCGGCGATCTCGGCTTCCGTGCGCCCCAGCCACTCGCGAAAGCGCCTGAGCAGTTCCTCGTTCTCGTACCAGCTTCGCATGAACACTCCGTCCGTCGCCGAGTTGTTTCCTTGGGTTTCCCGTTTCCATCAGCCCGTTGGCCGTCAAGCGTCGGCCAACGACAGCAGTACGTCGGTCCCAATCCGCTTCCGCCAGAGTTGCTGCTTTTCGTCGGCAATCAACTTGTCGAACGTTTCCGCAAACCGGATATCGAACAGACGCATGCCCAGACTGGTGACCGGATCGCGCAGCGTTTCGTACGCGGCGCGGATCTCGGCGAACCGCTCGGGGGCGCGTTCCGGCGAGAACTCCCGCACCAGCGCCAAATATTGCTTGCGGATGGCTTCGGAGTCGGCGCTGGGATCGATCCCCAGAACCTGATACGGATCAGCGATCATCGTTACCTCGTCATTGTGTCAAAACCAGTCGAGCCGTCTTAGAAGAACGGGAAGAACCGTTGCCGCCTGCTGGCATCCGCCTGCTTGCCCTGCGGACTGCCGAAGCGGCCGTACGACGGGTCGTCATCATCCTCGTAGTCTTCCTCGTCATCGTCGTCGTCCCAATCCTCGTCCTCGTCGTCCCAATCGTCGTCGTCGTCGTCCATGTCGAAACCACTCCCCATCAATTCGGACAGATGTTCCATCATCGACGAGAACATGTCACGCGCCATCTGGGCCGCCGCCAGACTCTGCTTGGCGTCTTCGAGTGCCGCGTCGGACAACCGGAGTTTGGCGGTCTTGTTCAGCTCCAGCGCCCGTTCGAGGTTCTCCACCACGTCCCCGTAGTCCGTGCGGTAGGGTCCCGCGTGCATCCGGTTCAGCGCGTACAAGTACGGGAACAGCGGATCGCTGGGGAACCGGCGCAGTCCATCCGACAACAGCCGCAACCGCAAGCCCTGAGTATGATAGGAATCATGCGATTGCAGGAATTCACAGACGTCGCGCAGATCCTGGAGCTGCCAATCGACTTTTCTGGTGCGCTGCAAGCGGTCCACATACAGCCGCTGATGCGTCGCCAGCCCCGTGTACTTGACTCGCCGCACCAGGAAATCCCGCAAGAATCCAGCGATGTGGCCAGCCGTCTGGCTGTCGAAGCGCTTTTCGATCGCCGCTTTGAACCGGTCGCGAAAGTCGTTCTTCACCTCGCGCGGCAAGCCGAATCGATCGGCATAGGCATGCATCATCAGCCAGATCGCCGTCGGTTCGCGGACTTGGCCGAGCGCCGCCTGCAAGTGGGTTTCCGCCGCTTCGTTGTTCTTGGCTTTGTACTGGATCGTGGCCCGGAGCAGATCCTTTGTGTAGGGATTGACGCTGGCCGGCGGTGCCGCAAAAACCTCCTCCAATTGCGTCTGCGCCAAGTCGAACTTGCGTTTGCGCGTCAGTTGCCGCAGCATGCCCATCCGCTGGTGCCACAGCAGCGTTTGGACGGCCGGGTCGCGCGGTCTCAGGCCGGATGCCCGATTGGCGTAGGGCTCGGCGTCCGCCGGTTGGTCGGCTTCGATGAAGTAGTTGGCCAGCCACAAGAGAGTGTCGAAGTGGTCGGGGAAGTGCTCCAACAGGCGGCGAGCCGCCTCGACCGCCTTCTCCGGCTGATCGTCGTCTTGGTACAGATTCACCAAGTCGCGGTGGGCGTTCAACAGTTGCGGATACTCCCGCAGGGCGCTGCGAAGATGCTTTTCAGCTTGCTTCCGCAAGACCTCGACGCGTTCTTCCTGCGTCCCTTCGTACTCGTCGTCATCGTCCCAGACAACGAAGTCAGGTTCCTCCCGCGATGCTTCGTCGCTCGCCGTCTCGGCGAACAACTCGGCCAGTCGCGCGAGCACCAGCGAAACCGCGATCTTCCGCTCGTCTGCGCTCAGTGTCTCGCATTGCTGCAAATCCCGGACATAGGCCGTCCACAAATCCTCGATCTGATTCAGATCCGTGGATTCCGTTTGGTACCACAGCAAGGCACGGGCTCGGTGCCAGTGCGGATCGAGTGGCGGCCCGGGAACCGCCCCGGTCAACTGTCTCAGGCCCCGCTCGTCGCCTTGGGCCACCAGACGCTTCCACATCAAGTCCGATAGCCGTTCCAGCATCCGCTTGCGGGACTGCCCGAAGCGTTGCCGCAACGTGCCCAATTCCCGGCACGCTTGATGAATGCGGCCGCTCTGGAAGCAATCGCGGATACGTTCCAGCCGTTCGACCAACGGGCTGTCCGACACGGCATATTGCAGACGCCGCTGGCCCGTCGCCATGTCGCCCGGACACTCCGCAGCCTTCCGCCGCCCGCTGAAGACCTGCAATTGGTTGGCGATGCGGTACGCGGCCCGCTGCGGGTCCAGTCGGCTCCAGTTGGCATCCACCCGCTGGGCATCGTCCGCATAGTGAGCCACCAGTCCGCGAACGAATAGACGCCATTCGGCAAAAAGACTCTTTCGCGGAATCCCCGCCAAGCGGTCGACGGCAGCAGTCTCCTCGCCTCGTTCGACATCGCAGAGCGCTGCGCGGACGATGTCCGCTTGGGCGTTCAATTCGGCGTATGCAGGCGAACGCTTCTGCGGGTACAATACCGCCCGATCCGCCAACAACGCGACTAGCTCCTCCGGGGGCTCGGCCGGGCTACCAACGCTCGTCCCGCCCTGCGCCGCAGGCATCCCCATCAGAACCCGCAGCCGATCAAGCGACGTGGACACCTCGGCGACCGTAATGCCGAGTTCGCTGAGTTCGTCGATCAGGCCCTTGGCAGCATCGTGGTTGCCGTGTTCGTGCAACTGTTCGGCGCGCGCCAACAACCCCCTTTCCAGCACATCGCGACTGTCCCCATTGGGAGTTTGCTGGTGCTGCAACCGGGCATGCTTCAGCGCCAGCTTGGCGTTCCGCTTGCCCAGTTCGCGCCGAGCGATCTGGAGATGATCGATATCAACACGTCGCCCGCGGTCTCGTTTGTTTTTCTTCGACATGTTCCCGTCCGTGCCCAGTCGCAAGGAATTCGTCCATGCCGGCATAGTCTAACACACCAGGGGACGAACGCAAAAGGCCCCGTCAAACGGGACGGCAACCAGCCGCCGAAACACGTCGACGCCGGTAATCCAACTGCCGTCCGTCATGGATCGTTCTCCGGGCCGCCAAATCCTCGCCATGCACGGCTGATCGTCGGCAAGGAAACCGTCATCCATACGCGGCGGCCGGAGTCCTGGCAGGAACTCTCGGAGACGGATGCTGCCCTTCTCGACTTTTTTCGCAAGCGGGGGTAGTCGAGCGAACTGTCGCCCGAGGAAACCGCGGACAAACTGCTTGAATGCTTCGGCGAATCAGGGCGATACGACCGCCTGCTCAAGGTCGCCGAGTCGGAACCGCCGCGCGTCCGTGCGATGCTGGGAGCCATCGGGCAGTTCTCGGTAGCGAATTCGAGGCGCAGTGCCGTGTGCTGTGCTTCGGACCGTTTTCCGACTGGGATCACGTACAAGCGAGTTTTGCGGGAATCCGAGAACATCTGTAGGAAGGGCCGAAACGGGAGACGCAGCTAGTTTTTCAGATTCGCCATCCTTGCCAAACTGCTGTACATACGTTCCATTCCGCGTCCTGTGCCGGTTTTTCCCGCTTCCGCCCGAAAAGAACTCCTTGCCGTGGTCGCCCTGTCCAGGCCCGACCGCCCCCGTCTATCGCCCGCGCCAACCGCGCGCCTCGCCCCTTTATCGACTGATCGAACGATACCTGCCTGAGTTCCAGCGCACCTACGACCAGCGTTACGCCCCGCGTTACGGATCCTGGCGGCCGATCATCGGCCAGATACTCACCGCCCAGTGCCCACGGACAACTGCCCACTGACAACTGACACCCGAACGGATTCTGCGCCACTGCGGCCTCTGGGAGGGCCCGCTCCGCACGCTGACCAGCGTCCGAGGGTCGCCTGGGCAAACGCCACAAGTCCCCGACGAGCCACGCGCCCTGGAATTGGTGCTCGAAGAGCGAGTTCACGGCGCCCGAGTTGGTCCAGTCAGAAACGCATCGGTCCCGCGAGCTGCAGTTGGTACTCGAAGAGCGAATTCCTGTAAGACCCAGCAGCAAGCCCGACCGGCGGGGGTTCAAGGGCGTTTTTTCCCTCGAAAGTATCCACGGTAGCTCCGTCCCGTACCACAAAACCCATCGGGCACCATAAAACATACCGGAATACGGCAACACACGCCGCCAAGCCCCCAGAACAAGTGGGAAACGAGCAGGAAAAGTCGGAAAAGACTGGCGGAAAGCGGAAAAAAACGGGCCAGTAAACTTGCCATCTTGGCGGACGTCGTTCAAAATTCCTATCAGTTACTGTCAAATCTCCGATTTGATCGGGAAATGACCTGCATGAATCAACTCCGCTCGCTCCGCCATACGTTCGTACGAATTCAAGTGGAGCAGTTCGACGGTCGCTCGGCCTTCAGGTGTAAGCCCGACGATTCGTGCATCCTTGACTTCGAAATGGTCTAGCCAGTTCTGAGTGCGGGGATTATACACGCGCACCAACTGCCCTGTTTCCGGATCAATGGCACCAATGTCACTGCCCTTTCGACGATTGCACATGGTACACGACAAAGCAAGATTCTCCGAATTCGTCGGGCCGCGGTGCTTCTCGGCAATGACATGATCAACTTGATGCGTGGACGCTGCGAAGTCCTGGTGGAACAGACAATACTCGCAACGATTGCCTGCTCGTCGGGTGACCTCGTGCCGAAGTTCGATCGATGGCCTTGTGGTCATTCTTCCGACTGCGCGAGAGCGCGCGCTTTCAACAGGCGAACCAAATGTTCAAATCGTTCAAAATCATCCACTTCGGCCGATTCCTCCTCCGTCAAGGTTCCCTCGCGGTTCCTTTCCAACAGCCAATCGAGTCGGACCTGCTTCGCTTCAGATAGACGAAAGCGGCGCAAACGCCTCGGGTCGACACCTTCGCTCAGCAGGTCGAGCAAATCATCGTACAGCGCAGATTGTCCGACGGTCGCCATGGATCGTTTCCCTTCCCACGTTTAATAGCCCGAGTCACGATCTGCATTATCGCCACATCTCGACGACGTGACAACCCGGAGCGGCGGTCATTCATCGATTCGGACGCGAGGAGATTGGAAGCTATCGATGACACGGCCATCCGCCGCCGGACAGGGAAAAGGTGGGACAGGCACCAAATCCGATCTTTGGAACTTCACCTATGGGTTCCGGTCTAAGCATCCGGGCGGCGTGAATTTCGCTCTGGCCGACGCCTCGGTACGGTTCATCAGCGAGACGATCGAACATGCGACGGTATTCCAGGCCCCGGGAAGCCGTCGAGAAGCCCCGATGGGCCAGTACTGATCTCGGTCACCATTTGGTTACGGCAAGGTGACCGGTAGGTTGCTGTTGGTCAAGCTGACTCGTCGAAAGACCTCGGCGTCGATATTGTAGGCAATCAGACGCACGGCACCATCGGCCATCGTGAAGTTCGCGCCACCTGGATGCGATGACCCGAAGTACGGATGCCACTGATTGACGAATTAAGGATTGACCGATGGATCCGGCGCCCAACCTCGCATCGAGGTGGGTGCTATGAGGTCGGGGATCGGCGGGATCCCCGTTCCGAAATGGCGTGATGCGCCCCAGCGGGCCATGTCCGTGTCGCAACCAGGATTGTTCAAGTGTTCATTATCGCCAATGTCTTCGCCGTGTTCTACGGGATGGATGGCCAACTGTTCGGCGCGGGTCTCTGACCCCGCCGAAACCGCCGACCGAAGGTCTCCCTGGCCAGTTTTTCTACCTCTCGCCAAGCGAGGTGATGCGCCGAGTGGCCCGTCCCTCGCTGACGCTTCATGTTGTTGGCGCACTGGCTGCGCCGCGTGGCTTCGCGAGCGGCTTGGACCGACGGCAGTAACAACGCAACCAACACCCCAATGATGGCGATGACCACCAGAAGTTCAACCAGGGTGAAACCTCGCCCTGGACGGTACCGGAAATTCCCACGTGACATGATTCACTTCTCCTGACGACGATGTTTCATCCCCCACCCGACTGAACCATAAGTCTACCCTGAACTCCAGGTTGCCAGCCCAACCGAAGAAGTCAAGTCTTTGGAGAGTCAGCAGATTTGGTCCAGCGCTTGCTGCAGGCGGTCGACCAGCAACTCGGGGGGCTCCAGTCCCACGGAGAATCGCAACAAGTAACGGCTGACCCCGCAGGCTTCCGCCCAATCCAGCTCGTCGAAATGAGCCAGCATGGTAAACGGGCAGCACAGGCTGAAGTGGGTGCCCAGATTCGGGCCCTTGCACCATGGTAGCGCATCGAAAAACGCCGGGGCGGATTGCTGCGGAGATTTCAATAGCAACGAAAACAATCCGCCATAGCCACCATCGGGACGCCGCGCGGCAGAAAAATGGTCCGGCGTGTTGTTCGGGGGATAGTAGACGCGCTGGATCGCCGGATGGCTGCTGCAGAACTGGCAGATCTGTTCGGCCGTGCGGTTGATCTGTCGCATCCGTTCAGGAAAATCTCGCGAGTACTGTCCCAGCAGCAGGGCATCGTCGCCCCACAGCAGATCTTCGTACTGGTCGGTGATCACGTCCCATAACCGTG
>SKVE01000145.1 GCA_007129635.1 Planctomycetaceae bacterium | reverse complement strand
GAACAGCGCACTCTGCGTGCGCGGTGTGGCTCGGTTGATTTCGTCCGCCAGCAATACGTCCGAAAAAACGGGGCCTTCGCGAAACTCGAACTCGCGAGTCTTCTGGTTGAACACGTTAAATCCGGTGATATCGCTGGGCAACAGGTCCGGTGTGCACTGGACTCGAGCGAATGCGCCGCCGACCGAGTGGGCGACGGCTTTGGCCAGCGTCGTCTTGCCCAGTCCCGGTAAGTCATCAAACAGCAAATGCCCGCGTGCCAGCAGGCATGCCAACACCAGTTCCACGACCTCGGATTTCCCGATCAGCGTCCCGTTCAACGACTCGCGCAAGCGGTCGATGGCCGTCTGATAGGAACAGGCCGTGTCTCCGACATGAGCATGCTCTTCGACCGGTATCGCCTCGGATGCGGTCAACACAGACATTTCTTTTTCCTTTCTCTCATTTTCCCAAAAAACCGTCGCTGCAGCCGCCGAATCCGGTCACGCGTCCGCAGCCAACCGGTCGCTACGGTCCGCTCGAACGCCGGCCTGACGCATCGCTCGCAACGTCAATCCGCGAGCCACATGTTGGCAGGTCTGACGAATCATCTGCGGCTGGCTGCCCGCCGACCCGGCCGTTGACGGACCGTACAACACTCGTTCGGCTTGCCGCAGGAATCGGGTCAGGGTCGATGCGGTCTCCGCAGGCAGACGCTCCGCCAATTCCCCATACCAGTGCGAAATGGTCACGCCGGCAGGGCGGACACGACCGCACCGACGACAACGCCACTCCAGCAAGCGAACCGTCGCCCGCATCTGCCGATCGAATCGCCCCATCCCGGCCAGTTGCCAGACAATCCACGCCGCCGAGTCCAACAGCCATAGTCGCATCATCCAAAAGGAGACCAGCAACATGGCCGCCAATCCGACTCGCAACGGATGGTCAGCGGCCCAATCGAATCCACCTCGTACGACCGTCCATGCCCAACGACTCCACGTCAGCGATTCTCGCGGCGGCTGGTATCCCGGCGTCGGTTCGATCGTCACCCATGTCTGGTCGTCGATGCGCACCTGGACCCATACGTGGGCGTCTTCTTTCAAGACGGTCGTCTGGCCAGCCACCCGGTCGAATCGATCGCGGCGAGCGTAAAAGCCGCCGACCAATCGTGTGGGGTAGCCCAGATGACGCAGCATGATCGCCGCAGTACTGGCGAAACAGTATGCCGGACCGCTGCCTTGGCTCAGGAACTGCTCGACGACGTTCTCGGTGTCCGGACTTGCCGAATGGTCGATCTCCAGCCGAAAATCTGCGCGCAACCGCTTGATGATCGCTTCGACCTGCTGCCAGCCTCGAGGCACCTTGTTCGTCCATTGCCGAGCCAATCGCGCGGTTTCCGAATCCGGGACGTCTGGTGTCTGCAAGTAGACCGAAAGCGATTCATGGCCGGGTGTCCCGGCTTCCGCGGTGACGTTTGCGGCAATCACCCGCGATTGCCAAGCGGCGGAGAAGTCGTGTTCCCGCAAGGGCTGGAGATCGACCTGCTGCGAACGAAGGTGCAGGACGGTCAATTGCGGGATGGAACTGCGAGCCACCATCGCGGGCATGGCGTCTTCCGTCCAGCCCCAAAAATCGGCTCGATCCAGACGATCCACGTGCACGGCGGTCATCTGTGGCGGCGCCGGCACCCGATTGGTCTTCAGATTGATCACCTTCGCCGCATGGCGCAGCGGGCTGCGCGCGATCGACTGCAGCCCTGCCGGCTGGAAGGAAAACCAGGGCTGCGCGGACTCGGTCAGACGGCGGATCGGGGGATGCCTTTCCTGAACGGGGACATGGGTCCACGTGACGCCGTCGAAACGATTGAACGATTCCAGCGCCAAATGCACGGGGACCGGACCGACGATGTACAGCATGGCGGGCGCACGCCGATCCTCCAAGGCTTGCCGAGCCGCCTCGGAGCGACGCCGGAGCACCGAAAACTCACGGCCGCTGCGCTGCGTCTGCGCCATGTGCTGATCCTTCTGCTGCACGTTTTGCTCGGTCAGCGTTACCACGAGTTCCCGCTTCAAGGCCGGGCGAATCGGCTCGCCATACATGTCGTTGAACATGTCGTACAACGTGGGCATGCATGATTCCAGAAACAATTCGCTCTCGATCGGCCCGAAGCTCATCGCATCCTCTTTGCCCGCCACCATTGCGTCGCCGTCACCCACTCCCGCTCGAGCCAACGGGTCGTACCAGCGATCGCCACCGGAGGTGGGCATGAAGCCGCGAAGCATGTACGTCGCACCGCCGCCAGCGCCGAACAACGCGGCGATCACAGCCCCGGTGATTACCGTCATGCCCAGAACCGACCACCGTACGGGCAGGCAGCGGGTTACCTGATCGGCCGATCGAGCCTGCTGGATACGTTCCCAGTAACGGGCCATCAGCCACCAAAGCAACCCGATCCCGTACAAAGCGGCCAACACGCCGACCACGACACTAGCCTCGATCACGATGGCAAACAGGACCAAGAACGAGCCCAGAAGGCAAGCGACCTGCTGGCATCGTCGGCGATGCGAATAGACGCTTAACGCCAACACCGCGTTCTGCAGACAAACCAGCAGGACCAATTCACGCGCTTCGCCCATCTCCCAACCGCGTAGCACGCTGTCTGTCAGCCAGGGCCAGATGCACCAAACGGCGATCACCGCGCCCAGCCAGCGATCCCATCGGCTCCGCGAATCGGGCCACCGCCGGCGTGCGGCGACGATCAGCAGCGGTCCGCCCACGGCCAGCGCGGTCTGGACGATCAGCACCCAGGGATGGGTGGACGACACGCTGCGCGCGGCCAACAGCGTCACGGAGGCCACGAAGGCCAGCGACCACGTGCCGCTCTCGAAATCCGAACGCAGACCCTGGCCGCAGACGCGACCGGAAACCGCGACGGGCTGTCGAGCCTCAGTTGTTACGCCCGTTGTCATGGCAACGCTTTCCCCATTGATGCTGTAGTTGTCCCGTAACATCGGTCGATGAGTCCAGGGAAATCCAAGCTCGGACCGCTGTACCCGCCGCCCGGTCTCCAACTCCGCCGGCGACGCTCGCGCGATCGTCGACCAAGATAGACCGAAACTTTCCGAGCGTGGGCGCCGGAGCGAACCGCAACGCCGACCGTTGGTCGCGCGTGATCAACACGACCAGCGGATCGAGCCCGGACACCCCCAAGTTGCCTCGAATTCCGCCGAGGGGTTCCGGATGGTACTCGGCCAAACGGTCCAGCAGCCGATGCAAGCCCGACGGTCCTGGTTCCATGCAAAACGACATTCCGTCCCAACGACACTCGACATCCAGATGGTGAGCATGCAACTCGCGGCACACGCTGGCGTAGACCCGCACGGCCCAATCCAGTCGCCTCTGGTCCGACAGAGAAGAACCGGCAAAGGCGGCCCCGTCCAGCACGGCGATCACCCGACGCCGTGCGGTGTTTTGCCGTTCGCAGACGATCAGCGTGTCGCGGCGAGCCGTATGTGCCCAGTGGATGCGCCGCAGCGAATCGCCCTCGCGATAGAAACGAGCGGCCAAGATGTCGCCATCGTCGCCTGCGCGGTCGATCGGGCTGCCGGCAACGGTCAAATGATTGCCTCCGATGACGGGCACCGAAGTTAATGGGACCGTCTGCGGCCAAACGATCAGCCGGTTGCGTGTGGGAATCGGACGCGTACGGCTCCAGATGCCGAAAGGAAATCCCGTCGCGAACACCGGGGGAGCTTGCGGATAGACGCCGCGTCGCTCGGGCCGAAACACAAACGCATACTCGCTTTGCGACCACCCCGGCACGCGCGCCAGGGCGGTCACGGCGGAGGTGGGATCCGTCGGATCCTCCGATTCAAAGAACCCGCGTTCGACCACCAGGCCCCAGGCAGGCCAGGGCCAGCGATTCCGAACCGTCAACCGCATCGAAACGGGTTCCAGCTCTTGGCACCGTCTGCGATCGAATCCCAGGGTAGCCTCCAGACCTTGCATCGAAATCCACGGCCAAACCACCCCCAGCATCATCACCGCGACCAACGCTCCGAATGCAAACCAGGCCTGCGGCGCGACCATCAGCGCAACCAACAACGAAGCCAACGCCCCGGCTACCAGCCAGCCGATCGGCTGTTTCAGCCAGTAAACATATCGGTTCGCCCACGGACAAAAATCGTAATGGCCCATCTCCGCCGCCCGCAAACGCAGATTGGTAAGCGCGCGGAGCATTCGAGCCGGCATAAGTCCTCGCATCGCATCTCCCATGCTGATCGATATCCGGCCGTGAAAAAAAGGACAGGCATTTTCCTCATAGCCCTTTCTTCATAGCCGCACCGTGTCGAGCTACGGACGCAACCGCCGCGCCGGGACAGAGAAGACTGCCTGCGCAAGCCCAAAGGCTGAGCGCATCATCAGGCGGGACCGTCGCAGAAGAAACGTCAGACGCACCGTTCGCTGCTGATCCACGGGGGAGCGCGAGCTGCGTAAGGACGCATGGGAGTAGAAACGCAGACCACCGCCCGTTCGCTGGAAGCCCAGACCAGCGATTCCTCCGCCAGTTCTACACCGGTCCAGCAAACAGGACCTCGGGGTTGAGAAAGCCAACGGCACAAGAGGCAGTTCTGAGGGTCGTGCGAGCGATCGGCCGCTTCGATCGACCGCTGGGCACGGTTGGGCTGATCGGCCGATGGACGAGTCAATCCGCAGTGGTCATGGTCACAACACGCGGCGGTCGTGGCATGCGCGCAGGGCCTAACGTGTTCGCCCATAACGACATGCAGCGAAGAACCCGCCGCGCCCAGCAGCAGGTGCCAACTAGCCAAAAGGATGGCGACCGCCCTTGAATTGTGAACAAGCATGTTCCGGTTGCTCCCGAACCGACAGAATCACTACCTATCGTAACCGGAACCGACAGGGCGTCAAGAGGATTTGGCTTCTATTGGCTCCAGCAGACGATTCGACCATCGGTCGTCGAATACAGCACTCGGCCCGGCAAGGCGATCAGTCCGTCGAACACGGGCGGAGCGTCCAGCGGATAGGCGGCCTGTTTCTGTCCATCGGATGCGGAAACTGCCCACAACCAGCCTCCGGCATCCCCCTCCCAGACGGCGGTCGGATCTTCCGCGTCCAGCATATCGCCAGGGCCAGCGATCCAAAGCGACTCGCCGGCCAACGCCATCGCTCGCACCGTCGGTTCGACAGCGCGTTCCCAACGGAAGACCTCGTCCGCGTCTTTGCGTCGCGTCAGATCGACCAGGTTCCTGGCGAACAGACGATACTGGGCGCCGCCCAGCCCCACATGACTGCCGTCCCGGTGATAGCGGTCTCGTCCAAAACCGTAGACGACGTCGCCGTCCTGCACCAGCAGCCGACCGCTGGGAACCTGGTCGCCCATGTTCGGCCAAGCACCCCACCCCCCATGCATTTGGGATCCGATGATCCAGTAGGTACGGTGCCACCAGGAATCGTCCAAAAATCCGGCCGGGCTGTGCAGATGCGGTACGGTTTCCGCTTGAAGGACGCCATCCAAAGCAAAACGCAGATGCCGCATGAACACGGCGTCCTGCTGGGCGGATAAAATATCGTTCAGCGCCCCCGGCATGCTGAACCCGGGCGTGGGCCGTGGTAAGGGATGGGGCTGATGGTCGGTCTGCTGGTCGCGGGTGTCGACGATCGTCCTCGATCGCTCGTCGCCACTGACAGCATCCAGTCGCACCAGCACGATCCCGCCGTCCAGATAGCCCGATCGTCCGGCGGCGGCATACACGATCGCTTGTGACGAATCGGATTCGGGCAACACCAGCACGCTGCCATGGACCGGCCAGGCGGATTCCAGTTGGCCGTGAACGGTCACCAACCGCTCGCCCGGCGCCGCTCGGGAACGCCATGCCAGCCGGCCGTCGGTGGCTCGCAAACAGTAGACCCAGCCGTCGGCGGATCCCAGCAGCAGCCGTCCGTTCCAATAGGTCGGAGGCGAATCGATCCGCGCCTCGGCGGTGAATTGCCAAACCTGCCGGCCGGTTTCCTGATCCAGTGCATGCAGCGTGTGGGTGTCGATCGAGGCCACGTAGACCAGATTGCCAGCAGCTATCGGAGCGCTAAGCGGCGCTGCCAGTTGCGTCTCCCAAGCGATCTGCACGTCGGGCGATACCCGCGCCGACGTGGTACCGCTACGGCCCGGATCGTGCCGATAAGTGGGCCAGTCGCCGGCAGCCGCTGGGACCGGTTGGACTCCGTCGTACGCGGGGCCTGGTTCCAAGCGAGTGTCGTCGGCCGCATGCAGCTCGACCAGTGGCGGATCCGAGGCCAGCGCGAGGAACGAGTTGAGCTTGGCGAGGACGAAACACGCGCAAGGATGAGGCGGCGCGTACAGCAGGCCGTTGCAGGGGATGACGCCATACTGGCATTCGCCTCGTACCCAGTGATGAGCAAACGCTTCCCCCGTTTCCACATCAGCGAACTCGACACCGGTGCGACCGGTGATCAGGTATCGCTCCGTCGCTTTGTGGCGGTGGCATCGCGCATGCGACATGATGGGCTGGTAGAACTCTTGATCACGGGGGCGCTGTCGGACGATCTCGCCCGTACGTAAGTCGCGACCGTGGATGATGCCGGGATCCTTGGCGCCGACCAGGTTCCCCGTCCAAACCAGACCGCCGACCACCAGCACATCGACCGGCGTGTTATATCCCTCGCGGCACGGAGCCGTCCACAAACGTTCACCCGTCTGGGCGCAGAAAGCGATCAAGCGGCCGGGTGGCGAAAGACCGCCTTGGCTGGTAACGGTCCACTCAACCTCCGCCGGCGGCTTGTCCGCTTCACCCTCGGGAACCTCGCGGTCGGCCGACAACACCACGCCATCGTGCACCACCAGGGTCGGGGCTGTCCACGAGGGTCGCCGGCGGCTGATCGGCCTGGCAGATCGCCAGGTCTCTTGGCCGGTTCCTGCATCCAGGCACAGCAGGTGATCGGGATTCTGGAAGAAGACGCTTCCCTCGGCGACCGCCAGCGTTGTGGGCATCACCTGCCGACTCTCGATGCCCCGGTGCTCCCAGCGAGTGCGCCCGCTATCTGCGTCCACCGCCATCAAACGGGTCGCTGGACGCGGCTCGTCGTAGATCGGCCACCAATTCCACTGCCGATCGGTGCGTTCGGCGCGGCGAGCTTGAACCGCAGGTTCGGAAGCCGCATCGCCGATCACCAGGTATAGCACACCGTCGCTGACCAGGATCTCCTGCGTGTTTTCCGTCTGGTCGTACTCGTGCACCATTTCCCCGGTGGCTGCGTCCAGCGCAGCGACCTGCTGGCCGTACCCCAAGGTTACGAACAGACGGTCACCTACGGCGACCAGCCGACGAGCCAGGTCCGGCGGCCCGCTGCGAAAGCCACGCAATCGCCATTCCCAGGTCGCCATGGGCCGCTCCCATAATTTCACACCGCTGAAAGCATCCCGAGCCACCAGCATCCATCGAGGCGGCATGGTCACGTCGGCGATAACCCCCTGGTCCAAGATATAGAATAACCGTCCATTCGCCGAAACGGCCGCGCTTAACGTGGCCAAGTGCTCGTGACTGCGGGACCACAGCGGCGGGGCGACCCATTGCAAACGTGTGGGCGGG
>SKVE01000995.1 GCA_007129635.1 Planctomycetaceae bacterium | reverse complement strand
CGACGAATCGGCCAGCATCGGTGCCGGATCGAAACGTCTCGTACGCTTCCTCGAGAAGCTTCAAGTACAAATGGTATCGGCGATCTTCGTTGCGAAGGTTTGAAACGACGGGATCTCCACCGCTGCGCCGAATCGCCTCCGGCACGGCATCTCGAACAAGCTTGTTGTGGACGATGCGAGACATGGTTGCTCAAGACGTTTTCTGCAGTACGTGAGTGGCCCACGTGATCCCGTCGCGTCCCAGGCCATCCGCGTTCTCAATCAACTCAACCGGCTGGAACCCGCCATTTCTCAAGACGCTGTTCACATTGGTTGGCGTGCGTTCGATGAATAACCGTCCGCACGAATCTCGATTGCGAGCCGGACATCGATGGCCGCGCGAGTGCGACAGTACCAGCCAACCGGTGTCGGCAACCATGCGGACCAGTTGCATCGCGAGACGTTCCAAGCTCGCATCATCCAGATGCATGATAACAGCCGCACAAAGAACCATGTCGTATCGCTCCAGCAATAACGCGTGGTCATCGGGCAGTGGAAAAGCCGCGCACCGAGCCTTCGTTGCCAATTCTGGATGTCGCTTGACCGCTTCCCTGACCATTTCCTCGCAGCCGTCAGTATACGTCGTGTCGTAACCCAAGTGAACCAGAAACGCCGCGTCACGTCCCGAGCCTCCGCCGATTTCGAGAACACGAGATCCGGCCGGGGCGAGCGACTGGAGCAATTCGTGTAATGGCAAAACGTCCGCTGCATCGTACCGTGCGGCACATTCGGCTGCGTGAGAGGCGTAATACGCGCTGGTCAATGTATCCATGAAACCCCCGTCACTCGCTCACCGGCCCTCCTGATGGATGGGTCGCCATCTAAGCACCCGGCCAGGAGTTTCTTGTCAATCAAGGTGGCGTTGCACGAATGAGGCCAACGGGGTCGGGAGTCATTTTCGGCCAAGGCGCTCTCCATATGGTTGATCGTCGGCCGAAAACGACTCCCGACCCCTCAACCAGGAAATACCTGGCCGTGTGCTTATGCGAGGTAGTCTAACTCGTTTGGCCGCTCATTTCAATAATCTGCTTGTCACTCGAGGGTCGTCGCGGCACGCGGCTTGTGCGTCAATTTCTGCCTGAAGGCGGGACGACGGGCGGGGGTTGGAGGATGATTCGGGGGGTTTTGGCATTCGCGATTCAACTGGGGGGGCCGGTTGGGCCGAAGATGGATGAATGGGCGTCGCTTTTGCCAAGCGGATTGACGGCGCTAGGGATGTTGGGTAGGATGCAGTGAGTCCGAAACAGAGTCGGAAGTGAATCAGGTTCTCTAACAAGTCACCCCAAGCTCAGCGAACGATCGACGGATGGATCAATACCAGAACCGACAACCTGCCTGCTGTCGCTGTGCGTGTCCGGCCTGACCGGACACCCTCTTTCTCTTGGCTGCCGCCAAAAAGCGGCCTCAATTCAAGTTTTTGCCTCTTTGCACATCCACCCCCGATGGGGAGGTTTACCATGGCTCCCAGTTTTCGATTGAAAGACGAATTGCCCAATCTGACCGAACAGATTGTCGAAACATATACCAGTGTGGGCTCGATCAACCATTTGGGCCATTGCCCGCTGCCCAGATACGACGAAGTGATCTCGGCGATCCAAGATTTGAAGGACGTTTTGTATCCCGGCTATCGCCGCCGGGAAGGATTGGATGAAACCAATGTTACCTACTATGTGGGGGATCTTGTCGATGGTCTGCACAAGAGATTGACGACTCAGATCGCTCGTGCCCTGCGGCACGAAGCGCGGGCCGAATTGGGTATCGATCCCTGCGAGAACTGGGAGGACTTCGAAACGCGGGGGCAGGAGATCGCGTTGGAGTTCCTGCGGCGGATCCCGCACGTTCGGCGTCTGCTGGCGACGGATGTGCGAGCGGCGTACGACGGCGACCCGGCTTGCAAGAGTCTGGACGAGGTGATCTTGTGCTATCCGGGCCTGGAGGCGGTGACGGTCTATCGTTTGGCTCACGAGCTGCACAAACTGGACGTCCCGTTCATCCCGCGGATGATGACCGAGTGGGTGCATCGGCAGACGGGGATCGATATTCATCCTGGCGCGCAGATTGGGCCCTACTTCTTCATCGACCACGGCACGGGCGTTGTGATCGGCGAGACATGTGAGATCGGCTCGTACGTCAAGCTGTACCAGGGCGTGACGCTGGGCGCGCTGAGCTTCCCGACTGATGCGGATGGCAAGGTGGTCCGCCACATGAAGCGTCATCCGACGATCGAGGATCGCGTGGTGATCTATGCCAACGCCACCGTGCTGGGCGGCAAGACGGTGGTCGGGCATGATGCGGTGATCGGTTCCAGCGTCTGGTTGACTCGCCGCGTGGCTCCGTACGCGACGGTCACGATCGAGAAGCCGGGGCTGCGCATCCGACCCGGCGATGCGACGGAAATCAACGGTACCACCGACAGCGGACCCGAAGCGCGAGCCGGGTGACCAGCGGTTGCACCGTCGCGTTGCAAACCGCGAGGGTAAACACCCGGCCGGGTATTTCTTGGTCGAGTTGGCGGACGGGGTCGGGAGTGGCGTGTTCATTTTGTTTGGCTTTCGGCTGATTTCGTGTTTTTGCGTAGATCGGTTTCTGTTCCGATTCGGCGGCAGATTCTTGAGACCCCAGCGGGCTTGTCACGTGGATGAAGAAGATTTGCCGGCTTAGCCAAGCAATCTGATTCACCATCCGCGCGAGGCGGATGGGGTCTGGCACAGGCTGGCGGACGTTTAGCTGCTCAATCTGATTCACCATCCGCGCGAGGCGGATGGGGTCTGGTACAGGCTGGCGGACGTTTTTAGCTGCTCATCTGATTCACCATCCGCGCGAGGCGGATGGGGTCTCATGCCGCGGAACAAAAGCGGGATCAAGCCAATTGGCGTTGATACGCACAAATTGAACACGTCACTGCCGACCCAGTTGCCTTCTCAGGGTTGGACCAGCGCGATGGCATAGCCCAGCGGGTCGTTGTTGGCTTGGCAGACGGCCCGCAGTCGGCGAAAGTCTCCCGCTTGTTTGCTCAACTGAAACAGGGTGGGGGCGAATCCCAGGCAGGGCAATCCGTCGCGCAGGGTTTGGGCCGCGATGTCGATCGCTTCCTCTAAGCGTCCCAGACGCGCAAGCAATTCGATGTAGACCTCGCGGGCCAGCGTGCCGCTTTGCCCAGCATCGAGCGTCTGGGCCTTGTGGCGAAAGAATTCGACCGCTTCCTGGACTCGTTCGCCCAGCGACGCTTGGAAAAACAGACCGTGGCTGGGATAGAAATCCGCAAACGGCTCTTCCCCGCCGAATTGGAATTCGGGTGCCAGACGGCGGCCGTATTCGGTCAGATCGGCGGCCAGCCGCAGTGGGGCAGCGTCTCGCAACAGCCGAGCGGCTCGGACGGTCGATGCCAGATGCGACCCGTCGATGTGGTAGGCGTGATCGTCGAACAGCCCGTCCACTCGAGCGATCCGTTCGGCCAGCGTCCCATGATCGGACCATGTGTCCGGTCGCTTCGCCAGGCTGGCGCGCAGATTCTGTTCCAGTTCCGCGTGCAGGTGCGTGACCAGCATGTCCACGGCCCGTCGTTGATCTTCGCGGGTGATGTGCTGGCTGGAGGATTCCAGGATGGTGACGGCATGGCAGGTCCCGAAATGTTCCAGCACCCATCGAAAACCCAGCGGGACATCGACGCCTTCGTGAAAGGCGACTTCGATCATCGCCTCGATGTTCTCCTGCTCGGGCTGCAGTTCTCGCAGCAACCGGGCGACCAGTGCCCGGTCGCCCAGCGGGCGGAGATACATCCAGGCTTCGCGCACCTGCCCCGCGGCCATCAATGCCTCACCCGCCTCGCGGCACGCTCCCAGCAATGCTTCTTCCAGACGTCGTCCGGTCTGTTCGTCCAGCTCGCCCGCATCCTGGTAATCGATGGGCAGTCCCAGTCGATGGCGGATCTGCATCTTGCGTGCTTCGAACAACTCGAGGTACTTACCCTGTTGCTGCAGGTGCGATGTCAGTCGTTCCAGCACGGCAGCCGTGCCGCCTTGGTCTCCTGCTTGTTGCAGTTGGCGGAAGATGTCTTCGGAGTCTGTCATGGCTGGCATTTTTACCGTTGCAGGATCGGCAGGTAGTTATTGGGCATTTGCAGGATGATGCAGGCCATCGCGGTCCCGTATTCGGGCGAGATCTGGTCGAACCACGATCCGTCGGACTGTTGCTGTGCCAGCAGCGAGTCATGGATCGCCGGATACCAGCGTTGCCAGCGATCCCCACCGGCCTGCCACAAGGCCTGTACGGCGTAATAGTGGCCGTAGTAGAAATGGGCTTCACGGCTGGATGGGCCGCCCTGCGGGATGTGCCGCAGCAGATAATCCAGGCCGCGATCGAGTTCTTCGCCCTCGTAGATCCCCGCATTGTAGAAGGCCACGACCCCGGCCGCGCTGCGCGGGAACCGGCTCTCGCCGGGCTGGGACAATTGGTACATGAAGCCGCCGTCCGGGTTCTGGCTGCGTTTTACGTACTCGATGCAGCGATCGATCGTCTCGTTGGGCACAAAGATTCCGGCATTGCGAGCGGCCCGCAAGGCCATCACCTGGCAGATGGTCACCGAGATATCCGCATCATGACGCTTGGGTTCGTAACGCCAGCCGCCTTCCTCGTTCTGGGTACCGATGATCAACTTGACCGCCGCTTCCAGTTTGTCGCGGACCAGCGAATCGGGATGCATGCCGTAGACTTCGGCCAGGAACAACGTGGCGAATCCATGGCCGTACATCGGGCCATGGCTGACGGCACCGGGCGAGATGATCAAGCCGCCTTCGCGGGAGCTGTTCAGGATATGATGGACGCACCGATTGATCTCCGCGCCGAACGGGCCTCGCCCCGGCGTGCTGCCGTGCGCCATGAAGGCCATCCCGGCCAGGCCGCAGATGGCCACGTTGCGGCTGTAGTTGCCTCGGCCGAACGATCCGTCTTCGTTCTGGTTCCTGCTCAGATAATTCAGCCCGGCTTCGATCGCGCGTTGCGTCTCGGCCGTCATCAGGTTCAGCGACGGTTCTTCGACGGCCAACGGCGCACTTTGCCCGAACACCAGGCTCGTGCGCCCCACCGCAGCCAGGCCGGCGCCCGCAGCAGCGATCAGGAAGGTTCGGCGGTCCGGTCGTGACATCGTAAGCAACTCCGTTGTTAACGCATGGCTGGCTGTTCGGCGAGCCGCTGGTAGTAGTGTTCGATCAATCGTTCGTATTGGGGCAGGAACTCCTCCGCCATCCCGCTCTGCATCTGCTCGCGAACTCGGGCTGGAAGATGGCCCCAAACCTGCTGCATTGTTTCCATCATCGCCGCCAGACGTGCATCGCTGGACTCGCGCTGGCGGACCTGCGTCTCGCTCTCCTGAGCCGCCTTGCTGGTCCCCGGATGCTCGCCGCTGCCCGCCTTGCTGCCCGGGTCGGGTTGTTCGTCGGGACGG
Source organism: Planctomycetaceae bacterium (assembly GCA_007129635.1). Taxonomy (GTDB): domain Bacteria; phylum Planctomycetota; class Planctomycetia; order Pirellulales; family Pirellulaceae; genus SKKK01. The sequence continues at coordinate 2,130 of SKVE01000995.1, read as the reverse complement.
CTGGCCTGACGACGGCTACTGGCGTTTTGCTGCTCGGCCGCTTGCTGGTTCATCTGTTCGATCAACCGCTCCATGTCCTCGACAATCTGCCGCTGAATGCGCTGGGTTGTGGAGGACGCATCCCGGCTTCCGATCCGACGTTCGGCCATTCGCATCTGACGGCCGATCATCATGAACGGGTCCGTCGATTCCTCGCCCACATCGGTGCCCCAGCCCAGTTGGTCCAGCACATCCGCGTCCGGATCGGCAGGCTTGTCAGCAGGCTTGGGTTCTGCCAACGGGGATTCCAACCCCTCCAGCAGCCTGTTGTCCAAACCGTCCAAAAGCAGATCGTCGGGGGCACGGGCCGGAGCCTTGGCGGGCGGAGCGGAACCCTCGAGCCTTTCCTCGTCGGCCCCGACTGCAGCGGACCAGAAGATCCCGATAGCGATGATCCAAACGTACTGTTTCATTAGAAGAACTCCTCTTTGGGATTATTCGCGTCGGGTATGCGTTAGGTCAAGCATCCGCGAACGGGCCGTTTGGTCACCAACGCATCGAATCATTCGGGCAGTCCTTCGGGAAAGTCATTGGGTCGCTGAAACATTTCTTGAGACATCTCCAGCACGAACCCAGCCAGCCGACCTTGCTCGATCGCCAATTCCTCTAACCGGCGTAAGGCCGCTTCCACCTCGGGGCCCTGGCCGTCGATCGAATCGGCCAACTCGACCGTCTGGCGATTGACTTCGATCTGCAGCAACCTGAGCAGTTTCAGTTCCGCCAGGCGCTGGAGGAGATCTTCGCTCATCGGTTCGGACGCATCGTCGTCCGTCTGGTCCGGGTCCGCCGTCGCATCTGGTGTCGGTGGTTCCTGCTGCAATGCCTGGACCAGCGCCAGCAATCTGGTCATCGCTTGACGCTGATGCCGCTGGGTCACCCCGCTGGCATCCTCGCGCTGCAAGCTCTGTGCGGCGTACTGCATTTCGCTTGCCGCCCCGCGAAGGCCTTCGGCGAACACGCGGGATTGGACGGTGGCGGCGGCCAACCCGGCGGTCTCGTCGCTCAGCTCCTGTTGGGCAGCAGCCACCTGGCGGATCGAGGCTCGTTCGGCGTCCGTCAGATCGGGTTCCTGATCGTCTGGCGGTGATGGGAGCTGGACCGTCCGCTGCAGCAGTCCTTCCTGGCGGCTGACCAGCCCCTTGATCTGTTGTTCCAGGCGATCCATCATCTCCTGAAACTGATCCTGAGCGGCCTGTTGCCGGTCTGCTTGAAGCTGTTGTTCCGCCTCTTGCAGTGTCTGGTCCGCCTGTTGCGCCTGCTGGAGCGATTCGGAAGCCAGGCCTTGGTCGCCGGCTTCTGCCGATCGGCGCATTTCGGACGCGGCGCGGTTCAGCAGCCGCGCGGTCGGTTCGGCCTGGAGTCTTTGCAGGCGGCGTCCCAATCGCTCGGTCTGTTCGGCCAGCGATTCCGCTTGGGGAGCCAATCGCTGCAGCTCGCCGTGACGTGCCTCGGGATCGGCGATCTGCTGGGCTTGGTCCAGTTGCGCCAGCAGCGAACCCAGCTCCTGGCGCAGGCTGTCGATCTCACCATCCGCCTGGTCCAGTCCCTGCAGTCGGCGATCCAATTCCTGCTCGCGGCGGTTGGCCAAGACATCGATCAGCTCGGCCAGATCGCTTTCGACACGCCGTTGCGTATCCACGGCTTGGCCCACCTGGTTCGCTTCGATCTGCCGACCGCTCTGGTGCATCTGACCGCTGATCGCCGCTTGTCGAGCCAGGTGGAGCGCATCGGCCAGCATCTCGGCAGCCAGCGGCTCGGTCTCGGCCAGTTCGCCTCGCATTTCCTCCATGCGGCTGAACGTCTTATCCAGCCGCCGAGCCAGTTCCGTCTGCCGTTGCGCCTGGCTTCGGAGGGCCGCTTTCTGCTGCGGAAGCAGATCTTCGGGCCGTTGCCCCAACGTGTCCAGACGCAACTGGTCCGTCTGGTCGGTCAACGTCTGCTGCTCGCGGCGGATCCTGCTGATCTCCCGAGCAAAGCGCCGGTAGTTGTCCCATTGCGACAGGTCGCCCAGCAGGGCTTCCAGGATCTCGATCACTTGATCCTGCTGATTTCCGACCGCAGCCAGTGACTGGCGCAGCGAGTCGATGTCGG
>SKVE01000674.1 GCA_007129635.1 Planctomycetaceae bacterium | reverse complement strand
TCCCCGCGATCTCGCTCAACTCGGGAGTCCCCGAAATCCCCGTGGATGTTTCGGAGATGCCCGGAATCCCGTTCGGCGTCTCGGGGGCCTCGACGACCGAAACGGAGGACTCGGGGATGGCTCGCTTCCTTCCCCGGCTCTTCTTCTTTTCTTTGCTCATACTCGGCTCCTGCGTCGGCGGACGGCCGCTTGATCGAATCGCATCTCAGGTCCACTGGTCCTCGAACTCTACCTCGTCGGATGCCCCGAGGCACTGGGCATCTGGCAGAAAACGCACCAAGTTCATATTAGACTAGCATTTTCAGCACAATGCAACCAATACTCTAGCCCATCAATCAGGATTCGAAGGTGAGCTTTGCCGGGCTGGCAGTTGACCGGCCTTGGTGGTATACTGATCCAAATGCATTTATCTCGGGATTCAACCGAGCGAACGGGACGTTTTTGAAAGGGAGGGAAAAGATGCGCACCGCGCGATGGATCGTAACGATCTTGATGGTTTTGGTTCTGTTCGCCACGGCGCACACCTTTGCCGACGATTCGGCATCAGCGAATGCGGAGCCTATCGAGCAGGAGTTTCAATCGTTGCTGGACGCCCCGCTGTTGTTCACGCGGCGTCATTCGTACTCGGGCATCCACATCTACGACACGTTTTACAAGTGGCCGCCCGGCGGCGGTGGGATCTACATTCTGGAGAATCCTTCGGAGCCGCGAAGTCGGTGGCGGATTCGGCCGGTGATCGATCCGACGACACCCGAGACACTGGGCGAGGGTGTCTACGACGAACCGAACCTGCACTGGGATGGCCAGAAGTTGTTGTTCACGTTCAAGGGCGAACCGTCGGGTAGCACGGCCATTTACGAGATCGGTATCGACGGATACGGGTTAAGACAGATCAGCGATCCGAGTGACACGTGCGATTTCTATCACGGTTCGCAGGGCGGACAGCACGACGTGTATCCGGCGTACCTGCCAGACGATCGCATCGTCTTTTTGTCGACTCGACCTAGCGGTCTGGTGCCTTGCAATAACACGGGCGTGGCGATCCTGCACGTGATGAATGCAGACGGCTCGGATATGCACCCGATCTCGGTGAACAATGTCAACGAATTCGACCCGGCGATCATGCCCGACGGTCGCATCCTGTTCGGTCGGTGGGAGTACGTCGACAAGAACGCGCTGACGATCCAGTCGCTGTGGAGCGTCAATCCGGATGGCACTCAAGAGACGGCCGTTTTCGCCAACAACATGGTCTTCCCGGAAGCGATCCTCGATGCGCGTCCGGTCCCGGGTACGCCTCTGATCGTAGGCACATTCGCCAAGCATAACGCCACGCCGCGAGGCGCGATCGCGCTGATCGATCCGCGGTTGGGCAAAAACGGCACGGAGGGGATCATCCATCTCGAATCTCCCGACGATCCGACCCGCGATACGGGCAACTCTTGCGAGCCGTGGCCGGTGACCCCCGAGGTATTCCTGTTCAGCGGACGGCCCGAGGGGCATTCACGGAACACGATCGAGATGATCGATCGCCAAGGACGTCGCATCACGTTATTGTCCGACCCGGAGATCTGTTTGCACTCGCCGATGCTGGTCAAGCCGCAGGCACGTCCCCCAATCTTACCTTCATCGGTCGATCGGCAGAAGACGACGGGCACTTTTTTCGTCCAGGACGTCTATCAAGGACTGACCGGCGTCGAGCGCGGCGAGGTCCAGTATCTGCGGGTGATCGAAGAGACATCACGGGTCAGCCCGACGACGATGGGCGGCAGCCCGTACAACCAGACGTTCCTGGTCAGCGCGGCATTGGCGTTTGGCGCGAAGAACTACTTGGGGATCGCGCCGGTGGAAGCGGACGGTTCGGCCTATTTCGAGGTGCCTTCAGGCCGCGCGGTCTATCTCCAAGCGTTGGACGGGGACGGCCGTTTGGTGCAGAGCATGCGGACGTTCATCCAGGCGGCGCCGGGGACGACTCGGTCTTGCATCGGCTGCCACGAGCCCAAAGCGGCTACCCCGGCCGCTCATGCGCCGCTGGCCGAACTGTTGGACCGTCAGCCGCATCGGCTGCAGCCGGAATCCTGGGGCAGCGGCTACGTCGATTACCCCAGCATGGTGCAGCCCGTATTGGACAATCATTGCGTCCGCTGCCACGGCGGCCCGGAAGGGTTCGGCGGCGGAATGGATCTGTCCGGCGGCTGGACCGAACACTTCAACATCAGCTACGAGAACCTGGTGAACCGCCGCGAGACTCAGTTGGAAGCGTACTGGATCGCGGGGATCGACTGCATGAACGGCACGGCGCTGTGGTCGTCCCAGATCTTCCCGCCTCGCGCTCATGGTTCGGGTGCCGCCCCGCTGGCCGAACTGCTGGCCCAAGGACACGAGGGCCGCATCCCGGACCTGACTCGCGCCGAACGAGACCTGCTGATGGCCTGGATGGACTCCAACGGACTGTACCACGGTACGTGGAATTCCACCGAGGCTGGCTGTGGGATCAAAGATTGGGGCAAGATGCAGTCCGCCCTGGTGGCTCGCATGCAGGCGGCAGGGTGCCTGGAGTGCCACGGGGATGGGAATAACCCGCATTTCTTCGAGAGCGATTGGGTCAACCTGCGCGATCCGCAGTGGAGCCGCATCTTGCGAGCACCGCTGGCCGCCGGTGACGATGGATACGGATTGGAGATGTGCCGGGACCGGTCGATCGATCCTCAGAACCGGCGAGTCCAATTGCTGGTGCGCGGATACGCCCACGCAGTGCAGCCGCCCGAAGCGTTTCCCAGGCGTCAGTGGCAACCGCCGGATACCAGCGGGCCGCCGGTGATCGGATTCGCCTCGACCCAGGACGAACACTACCAGGCCATGTTGGAGATCATCCGCCATGCTCGCGAGCAGACACTGGCCAATCCACGCGTCGATATGCCGGGCGCCGAGCTGATCGCGGGTGCGTCCCGCATGTTCATCCCGCCGCCCGTCCCGGAGAGAGCACCACCGCTGGAAGCCACGTTTGGCGACGATGGCGTGGTGCTGTTGCGATGGGACCAGTCCGCCGAGACGATCGGGCTGCAGGCGAAACTCTTCCGAGGACAGCAAGCCGACTTTCCGCCCGAGGACGGAACCCAGTTGATCGGTAGTGAATTGGCCAGTTATCTGGACCGGGATGCACCGACGGGCACCCAGCATTATGCGTTGCTGCTGGCATCCAACGGCCAGCGGAGTCGACCGTCGCGATTGACCGTCCAGGTCCCGCCGCCCGTGCCGCCGGACGCACCGACCGAGGTGACCGCGTTGCCCGCTTCGGGCGCCGTCCGCCTAAGATGGCAGGCTCCCGCTTCGCCGGTCATCGGGTACTACGTGTATCGCAGCGACGGCCCGGACAAGCAGTTTGAGCGTATTACGGCCGAACCGATCCAACAGCGGATCTTCAGCGATAGTCAGGTCCAGCCGGAAGTGCCCTACTGGTATTCCGTCAGCGCGATCAGTGCCCGCGGGCTGGAAAGTCCCCGATCCTCGCCGATCTCGGCCGTCGCCTCGATTATCGAACCGCCGATGTTCGAGTTCCCGGCTACGTCGGCCATCGAAGCAGCCCTGTACGGCGAGTCTCCTTTGGCGGGCAACCGCTCCGGAGCCGCGAGCATCGAAGACGGCCAATTGGATCTTCGGCAAGGCGGGCATGTCACCTTCCCCAATCACCCGAACTTCGGGCTCTCGCAGCCGTTTTCGGTCGAGTGTCGAGTCTGGTTCGACGAGCCGGGCAAGATGCCGGTCGTCATCGGTTGCGGCGTTTGGCGTCAATCGGGCTGGTTCCTGCAAACGCTGGGCGGACGTTGGCGCTGGCACGTCGGAGGCGTCGATTGTGACGGCGGGCGGCAGGTGGTCGGGCGATGGACGCATCTGGTCGGCACCTTCGATGGACGGACGGCTCGCCTGTACCAGGACGGCGAATTGGTCGCTCAGCAGACGGGCGCTTTCAATACCGACCTGTGGCCCGGCGCCTTGCATATCGGGCAGTACAGCGGCGGGCCTCGCCCCGATTACCAAGTCACCGGTCGCATCAAGGACGTCAAAATCTATCATCGAGTCCTGATCGACGACGCCTGGGAACTGCCTTGAAGCGAATCGACCGGACGAGGTGGCCCAGCGAATGATCGATATCGTTGCCGAAGATCTCGCGGTTGATTTTCGCGGCGGGCATGCTGCGGTCGAAGATCTCCGTTTTCGCATCGCGGCGGGAGAATTCGTCTCGATCGTCGGTCCGTCGGGTTGCGGCAAATCCACCCTGCTGCGATTGATCGCCGGTTTGATAGCGCCGACTCGAGGCCGCTTGACCGTCGCCGGCAGATCCCCAGCCGAAAACCGTAAGAAGGCGCATCGGCTGTCGTTCGTCTTCCAGGAACCCAACCTGCTACCCTGGCGTACCGTCGCGGACAACATCCGCCTGCCGCTAGAACTGCAGGGGGTGCCGGCCGATCGGCAACGGGCCTTGATCGCGGAGAGCCTTCGGTTGATCGGGCTGCAGCCCAGCGACGTGTCGAAGCGGCCCGCGATGCTCTCGGGTGGTATGAAGATGCGGGTATCCTTGGCCCGTGCCCTGGTAACGTCCCCCAATCTGATCCTGCTGGACGAACCGTTCGCCGCGTTGGACGACCTGATGCGTACGCAATTGAACGAAGAACTGAACCGGCTGTGGAACCAACAGCAATGGACCTCGGTCTTCGTCACCCACAACGTGGCGGAAGCCGTCTATCTCAGCCAGCGAGTCCTGGTGATGAGCCCCAGCCCCGGCCGGATCATCGCCGAAATCGACATCCCCTTCGGCCTCACCCGCCCCAGCGATCTGCGCAGCGACGCTCGCTTCGCCCGATTGTGCGGCGAAGTCAGCCAGATATTACGAGCTGGCGTGTGTTGACTTGCGATCGGGGTGGTTTGCCCGGATAATGCGTCTTGCCGATCCGGCTGACCAGCCGACATGCGAGTCCCAGGGCCATGTTTCGGCAGACGCCGTCAGTCGGCCATCCACCGGTCACCCACCACTTTCCGAGATCTTTATGAAAACATCATTCCTTGTTGGCGTCTGTCTCGTAGCGATGCTGCTTGGCACCTCGATTGCCGATGGCCAGGTGCTCGACAAGCAAAAAATGCTCGACCGACAGACGTTCTGGCAGAATCGCGATTTCGACTGGTTCCAAGCGAACATCCCCTTTTTCGACAGTCCCGACGAAGCGATCAACACGACCTATTACTACCGCTGGGAACTGGTGACGCGGCACATCTGTTACGGCTCGCCGAACAGCGGCTACTCGTTCACCGAGTTCGCGAACAGGCCGTTCTGGTCGGGGGCGTACGGGGCCATTTCCTGTCCGGCAGGCCACCAGATTTACGAGGTGCGTTGGCTGCACGACCCGCGGTACGTTCGCGACTACCTCCGCTACTGGTTCCGCACGCCGGGGGCGCAGCCGCGTAACTATTCGTTTTGGGCGGCCGATTCGGCCTGGGCCACGCACCTGGTTCAGCCCAACCGCGAGTTCATCGTCGATCTGCTGCCTGATCTGGTCGAGAACTACCAGGCGTGGCGTCGGCGCCATTGGGTGCCGGAGAAGGCGATGTTCTGGCAACTCGGCCACGACGAAGGGATGGAGTTCGACATCAACGCCCAGCAGACGCGCGACATCCTCCGCGGCGGCCAATCGCTGCGTCCTTCGTTCAATGCCTACATGTGGGCCGACGCCCACGCGCTTGCCAACATCGCCCAACTGGCCGGCGACGCCGAGACCGCCGCCAGGTATCGGGAGGAAGCCGACCGTGTCAAGGTTCAGGTGCAGACCCGCTTGTGGGACCCCAAACGTCGGTTCTTCTTCCCGATGAGCAACCAGCGGCACGAGAAAGACGGCCACGTGGTGGAAAAGCACACGCTGACGTACGAGACCGGTCGATTCGCCGGCAGCCCCCACGGCCGTGAGTTGCACGGCTACGTTCCCTGGGCGTTCGGTATGCCCGACCCCGGCTTCGAGCAGGCGTGGCAGTTCCTGATGGACCCCGACTATTTCTACGCCGCCTTGGGACCGACCACGGTGGAACGCCACGATCCGCTGTTCGTGCTGCAGCCCGGCTGCTGCTGGTGGAGCGGCCAATCGTGGCCGTTCGCCACCACACAGACGCTCAAGGCCATGGCCAATGTGCTCCAGAATTACCGGCAGACGCACATCTCGCGAGATGATTACCTGCACATGCTGCACAAGTTCGCCGTCACGCATCGCAAGGACGGTAAGCCGTACATCGCCGAGGCCGTCCATCCCGACACCGGATCGTGGGCCGGACACGACATGCCCAACCGCAGCGAGCACTACTTCCACTCCGGATTCACCGACCTGGTCATCACCGGGCTGGTCGGCGTGCAACCCAGCGACGGAGACACGCTGACCATCGACCCGCTGGCGCCCGACACCTGGGACTACTTCGCCCTGGACAATCTGCCGTACCGCGGGCACCGCCTGGCGATCGTGTGGGACAAGACGGGCCAACGCTACGGGCTGGGTGCGGGGCTGCACGTGCTGGTCAACGGCGATAAGGCCGCCAGCCGACCGACGCTCGCGAAGATCAACGTGGAACTGCCTGCGGCGGTCGAGGTGCCGATGCCCACCGAAGTCCGGTTTAACTACGCCGTGAACAACGACGGCGACTGGTTCCCACGTTTGTCGGCCTCGCACAGCGGGCACGGCAGCTCGCTGGCGTACGTTAACGACGGCCAGTTCCGCTACGATCTTCGCCCGGTCAATCGCTGGACCACGCTGGGCTCCACGAGCGACAGCGACTGGCTGGCCGTCGACCTGGGCCTGGCGCGTCCGATCGACACGGTCAAGCTATACCTGCTGGACGACGGCGAGGGCGTCATCGCGCCGGCGAGCTTCGATCTGGAGGTTCACGACGGCCGGGACTGGAAGCCGGTTCCTGCGCAGCAGCGCCGGCCAGCGGAACCCGTCGGCCGCCGGCCCAACACGGTGACGTTTCCCGTCATGGAAGTGACGAAGCTGCGTGTCGTGTTCCACCACGCCGAGGGCGGACGTTCGGGCCTGACCGCACTGGAGGCGTGGGGGCCGGGCGAACGTCCCTACACGCCCGCCCCTCCGCCGACCGGCAATGTGGCGTTTAACGCCACGGGCGAAGGCTATCCGCAAGCCACGGCCTCGCACAGTGATCGCTTCGGCGGCCGGCCCGAGCGAGCCATCGACGGCAAGATCATCTACAGCCCCACGCCGATGAACCGCTGGACCAGCTACGAGTCGCCGAACGAGCAGGATTGGCTGGAAGTCGACTTTGGCCAGGCAAAGACGGTCAACCGTGCTGTGCTGCACATCTACGACGACCGCGGCGGCGTTCAACCTCCGAAAGACTACGTCGTTCAGGCGTGGACGGGCCAAGCATGGCGCGACGTGGACGTGACTTCTCGCGACCCCGCGAAGCCCACCGGCTCGATAGCCAACGCGATCACCTTCGCGCCGGTGTCTACCACCAAAGTGCGAGTCTTGTTCATCCACGACGGAAGGGCCCGCAGCGGCCTGACCGAACTGGAGATCTGGGAGCAGTAATGCGAGCCCTCCGAGGAAGGCATTGTGCCCCCGG
>SKVE01000370.1 GCA_007129635.1 Planctomycetaceae bacterium | reverse complement strand
CTTCGGCCGGGATCGTCCACAACTCCACGACGTGCCACTTCAGACGGCACGACGAGAACCCGTAGCCGCTGCGTAGGCTGCGGCTCCGGGGCACGCGATACTTGCCCTTGGGCCGCAGGACCAGAATTACCCCCTCCGCTAAGCGGCCCCTGTCCAGATATACCAGCAACAGGTCGTCGGTCATCTGTTGGCTCACGCGGCGCTGGGGATACGTCGTCACTTCCAGCAAGAACGGTACTTCCTCGGTTTCGCCGTCGAGCTGGACCTCCAGCAATCCATCTGGCAACCGCCGTGGCTGGACAACCTCGGCTTGCGCCGGCCGCCACGCCCGGATGTTCTTGACCCTGGCCAGCCGCAGCATGGAATCCCCGTGATGCTGGATCAGCCACTTGCTGCTCCGGTCGTACGGTTGTTGTTGGTCTAGCATCACAGGCGTCTCTCCTTACCACGGTAAACGTCGTCTCACCGCATCGTTCGGCTCCATCATCGTACCACAAACCAGGACGTTTTTTTGCAGTAAGAGCCTTCTTTGCGTCCACGATGACGTGTTCCTGCCATCCTCAATCAGCGCTGACCTGCAACATGCCGGCAACTTATTCCCGGAAGCAGGATGGATCACGTTGAATTGGCCGCCCCTCGCGACGGCCTGGCGCGCGGCTGTCTCGCTGACGTAATACGCCGCGGCGGGAAAGGCGGCACAGAGCTTTGCTGCCTGCGGCAGATTCAATTCGACCACGACCACGACATCGACCGTCAACCGTGGCTCGCCGTACATACCGCTCGCCAGAGAACCCACCAGCAGATACACGATGCGCTGATCTTCCAAGACATCGATGACCCGGCGCTGCAGATCAGCTTGCTCCGCGGCTCATCCTCCGGGCGATCTCTTGCATCACGGTATCAAAGGCGGTTCAAGTCGATTTCGTGCTCTTCGGCAAGCGTCGTCGACGATGTATGCCAGGGGACGTGCAGGCGTTCGACGTGCTCGACGCCGCCCCGCAAGTGGCCCACGCCTCGGGGCATCCCAAGGTCGTCGAGCCCGGCATCCGCGTGGCGCTCGCCGGTCTGCAGGTTCTCGAGCGTCACGATCATGCCGTCTTCGAAGGTGACGCGCAGTCGCCGGGTTTCGACCGTGAACGAACGCCCGGCGGTGGTGATCCGCACGGAGTCAGGTTCCGCTGACACGGCGGTGCCGATAAGCAGCGCGGCACAGCCAAAGACACAGGTCAAAACAACGAGAAAACGGTGGGCAAGATTGGCAGGCATGACAACTCCATGGGCGTCGGTCCCCTTCTTCAGCAGGCAGCAAGACACGCTCAAGACGGTTTGCCGCGTGACAAAGCGACCTCTGCGAAAAGCGACGCGTCTGGATTTCAGGGGTCCGATTGGGTCAGTTGGGCTCCGTCGGCTCGTCGGCAGTCGAAGCACACGGGATCGGGCACGGCGCCTGGCATGTCCATCCGAGGCCGTTGGCGGATCAACTGCCGGACGGGCAGGAACGTCTGCAGAACGGCCTGGTAATCCGCATCCTCGGTCGACGCGAACACGGGCGCACCGCAACGCCCGGTGCCGCCGGCGTCTTCGGCCAGCGGAGCGAGCAGAAAGGCGTTCAACTCCGGCCGCTCGATCCGCAATCCCATCGCGTCGCCTCGCCAACGCGCCGTCCTGGCCGTCCAACTCTTCCCCATCGGTTCCTGCTGCGATTGGTGACATTCGACGCAGCGCCGGGCGAAGACATCATTCATCACTTGGGTCAGGTCGGCGGGGTAGATCTGACGGCAGCCGGGCAAGTCGGGATGTGCCGTATCGGCGGTGCCGTAGTAGGGCACGTTCAGATCGATCCACATTAGGATTCGGCGCCGTTCGGATTCGCTGAGCCGCACACGGGGCTTCCCGTCCTGATCCGGGTGCCCGGCGAGCACCAGGTCGGCCAGCTTGCTGGGATGCGAACCCCACTGCTTGGGCCTGATTTCCTGGATGTTCCATTCGTGGCCGTTGTAGGTGGGGATCCAATTGACGTAAGGACTGCCCGTCCGTCCCTGCCCCAGGTCGGCCAGCATCTCGTACGACACGTTGAAGCAGTCGGTCCGGTCGCCGGACAGGTCCAGGCGGTGGGGCTCGTGCGGGTGATGGCAGCCGACGCAGTGCTGATCGAGCACCGGTTGGACGAGCGTGGCGTAGCAGAAGCCGCGTATGCCCCACTCCGGCGGCACCAGCTCCTGCGGCTCGCGTGCCAGCGCCCCGGGCAACAAGGGGCGCGGCCCGTCGTGACGCGACTCGTGGCAGCCGATGCATCCTTGGACTTCGCCCGGCATCAGGTGGGTAAAGCTCCGCATGCGCTGGACGGCCCGCCCCTGGGCGTCCAAGGCGATGAAGTACAGCGGCTGCATGGGCGGCACGTGGAAACAGGCCGAGCCATCCTCGGCCACGTCGGCGAACCCCAGCACCTGCTTGGGAACATAGGTCGCCCCGCAGGAGACCAGCATCCGCTGGAAATCGTACAGCGGCCGATGGATGCCGGGGCTGGTGATCAGCGCTCGAGTCACCTCCTGGACAACGGCGATCTGTTTGACCTCGCCGCGCTGCACGTGCGGTTCCAGCCCGTTGTAGATGTCCTGCAAGTACAGCGTCGCCATGCTCGACGCGTCGGCGGAATCGGCCCATGGAGCGCTGCGCACCGGCGGACGGACCCGGCTGCGGATCGGCCGCGGGTTGTAAAAGCCCATCTCGTCAAGTGGCTCCAGCACGGTCGCCTGGACGGTGCAGTCGTAGTCTCGCACCAGCAGCGTCCCGTCGTACGAGACCAGATAGTACTGCTGATCCAAGGGGTAAGGCGTCTGATAGGGCCCTCGCGGTCCGTTGGTGCTGTGCGATACTCCGCGGAGCCGGATCTCCGGCGTGATGTTCCGGATGCTCTCCTGGGCGTTATTACCCAAGTCGGGATCGATGATGCCGATCGCCCCGCGGCACGAGCCGTTGTGGCCGGTCAGCGTGCACAACACGGCGCGGGAACCGGGGATCGGCTGCGGCTCGATGAACGTCGCCGGGTCCAAGACGCGGTTGCCGAAGAATCCCTGAAGCATCGTCCCGTCGGCGTTGATCGTCCAGAGGCTCTGGATCGGGATGGCCGGGCGGTCCACGTATTCCCAGCGTCCGTAGATGATGCGCCCGTCGTTCAACACGGCAGGGGTGAAGTCGTTCAAGTAATTGGCCGAGATCTGACGCTGATCGGAACCGTCGGCATTCATCGTCCACAGGATGCCCACGGGCGTGAAAAAGCAATACGCAGCTTGGGAGATCCGCGACGAGAGGAACACGATGCGGCCGTCGGGCAGCCAGGCCGGGTCGTAGTTGTGATCGTCCTGGACACAGGTCAATCGGCGCAGATCGGTGCCGTCGACGTTGATCGTGTACACCTGTTACGCGTCCGTGCTTCTCCGCCAGCCGAACACGATCGTGCGGCCATCGTAAGACAAATCGCAGGCCTGGATCTGGCCGCCGGAGGAATCGACCAGGCGAGTCAGGCTGTCGTCGGTCACATCGTACACGAACAGGCCTCCCCCGTCGCGCTGCCCTTCGCAGTGGTAGGTGTAGACGTGCGAGGCACCGATGTGGTGCCGCTGGACGACGACCAGTTTGGTAAAGCCCAGTTGTGCGGCGCGCACTTGACGGACCAATTCGGGCGATTCCTCGACCGTGGGCGGCGGCGGAGGGCCGCTGCCGTCCATCCGCAGCTTGTTGACGGGAATCAACGCTCCCAGCGCCTCGTCCGGCGGCCGAGTCGCATAGACTTCGATCTCCGAAGCACCCGGATTCGGACCACCCCAGGAACTGGTGAACCGGATCGCCAGCTTCCGCGCACGGGCAGGCGTTGGCAGAACGATGCGTTGCGGCCCATGACCTCCCGACAAGACGCCTTGGTGGACCACGTCCGGTCCGTCGTCCAGCCGGATTTCGAAGTCCTTCCAGTTCTCACTGGCAGCGAAAGCCGTGCGGCCGTAGTACACGATTTCGGCGATCACAACCGGCTCGGGCCACTCGAGCGTGAACCACGCGCCGTCCGGATGATGGTTCCCGCGTGCCGCCCAAGCCCTGCCGACATCGTCCCGGCTTCCCGGCGCCGGCACGTGCCCATCGCAGGCGAACCCGGCCGAGTACTGATCGCTGTGGGCCGTCGAAGCCCAGGCTTTGGCTTGGCGGGCCAGATTCTCCGGCTTGGACGCCGCAGCAGCGGGCTCGTCCGCCACCGCGACCGCAACACTACCAACCAAGACCCACACGGAAACGTGGATACCCAACCTGCACGATGCACTCATCGGACGCTCTGCCTCCTGGCAACTTGGTTCTTGGTGACGCTGCACTTCAGGCGAACTTCGTCGCCTCGGTTCCGCTGGCCTGACCAGCCAGCGTGCGAGCAACCGTTGCTCGTTACCGTGGATTGTATTTGTGCCAAAAACCCTGTCAACTAAGTGCTTACCCCACAAGCGTGCTACACGGGATTGCCTTTCGCTTGGCGATCGTGGTCGCCGGAATGTTCCTGGCCGGCGATCGTCGCACGGCCAGTGCTTGGTTCGTGGCGGCCGGCGGGTACTTCGAAGGCGTTTCCAGATATTCGAACACATGCCTTTTTGCGGCCATCGATTTTCGCCTCTTGCTCGAACGCATCCACGTGGGAACGGAATGAATTCCGTTCTACACAACCACCCACAGGTTACCTTGCCGGACCGGCCTGCACGGGTCCGTCCGAAACCTGGACGTCCTGACCTCGCAGATGCTTCTCGAAGAAATCGTTCACCCGCTGCATGACCGCCGGTCCACCCACCGCATGACTACCGCCGATGATCCGGACGAACGTCGCGTCGACGCCCGCTTTCTTCAACGCCTCGTAGAACATCTCCGCCTGCTCGAAGGGAACCGTCTGATCGTCCGTTCCGTGGACGATCAAGAAGGGCGGATCGTCTGCGGAGACGTAGGTGATCGGCGAGGCGGCTCTGGCGACGTCTTGTTTGTCCTCGATCGATCCGCCCAACAGCAGGTCGACGGCCGAGGGCGAGCGGCCTCCCTCGAATCGTTTGGGCGCCAGGAAGTTGGTCGGGCCGCAGAACGGCACGACACAGGTGACTCGGCTGGAGTGTTCGGCCGAGCCGCCGCTGCCCTCCAGTTCGGTCACTCCGCCGCTGGTGCCGAGCATGTTGACCAGATGTCCACCGGCCGAACTGCCCCACACACCGATCCGCTCGGGGTCGATGCGGTACCGCTCCGCGTTGGCACGCAGCCAGCGGACGGCGGCTTTGCAGTCATGGATCTGAGCGGGCCAGGTGGCTTCGCCGCTGAGCCGATACCCGATCGTCGCCCCGACGTAGTTTCCGGTGGCGACCAGCGGCGTGACGCGCGCGATGCCGCCCGCCTTGTCTCCGCCTCGCCACCCGCCGCCGTGGATGAACACGACCAGCGGCAACGGCTCGTCGGGCGCCGGTTGCGGCAGCACCAGATCCAGCTTCAGCGGCCTGCCACCGCCCTCACCATAGACCAAATCGCGGTGGACGACCACCTTGTGCGACATGCCCGCGAGCGATTGACCACCCGCCGGTTTCGGCTTTGGGCCACCGGGCAGCTTCCTCGTGTCGCGAAACTGCTGCAGCATGCGCCGCACTCTCTCACGCAATTGAGGCGGAACTTCGACGCGCTCTTCTGCAATGTCTTCCCACATGTTCCGTCGCTCTTCGCTACTCAACTGACCGTCTCCGTCCCGATCGTACTTCTTCTCGATCTCGGCCCGCCTCGGCAGCTTCCCTGCCGGTTGCCGGTCGGTGTTTGGTTCTTGTGCTGTGGAAGGTGATCCGAGTACTGACACGCTAAGAATCAGCAGCAAACAACGATGATGATGCGAATGCATGGGAAAGTCTCCTGGGAACCGAAATGGCTGCATACCCCGACATCCTCGGCCTCGATCATACCAGCCGCATGCAAGCCGCAACAGCGGACGACGTGGTCCAAAATGTGCTGCTGACGCTGGCCAGCGAGATGCCGCACTTCGTGCATAACCAGCGAACAGGGGCGTTTCGAGCATGGCTTCGGAAGATTCTCGTGCATCGCCTGCGCCGGCATTTTCAGGAGCGGCAGCGTCGACAACTCGTGGCAGAAGACACCTGGGCGATCCAGAAGCGGCCCGCACTGACTCAGTCGGAAATTTTCCGAAGTTTCGTGAAATCTTCGTCCGCTTCGCGTGCTTTCTTCTTGGAAGCTCTGAGAAGCCGCAACTAAACCGCATCGGTCTCGGGAGAGCTCAACCCCTACAACTCCAGGCATGACAAAGCGGGACAGGTTCGTTTAGGCATCGCTTTCGGTCCATCACGGAAGCGAACCTGACCCGCTTTCGGTCCTCCGAAGCCGGGGGCCCGGGACGTGGCGGCTCTGCGTGGCCATCTAACGTTATGCACTCGCCGAGGAATTGCAATTGCTCGGGCGCGGCGACCTACCGGGTGATCGCAAACGCACGGTCCGGATCTTGGCCGTCATCCGGGCGACGATCGCCAGCACGATACGGACCAGGGTCCAACGGCGGTCTCGATGGCGTGCCGCCGACCGCGGAACAGCGTCAGTCGAGGAACAGAGCGGGGCTGACCTTGAACCGTTCCGCCAGTTTGCGTATGTGCTCGACTGTCAGCGAGCGCTGGCCGTTGAGGATTTTCGCCCCCAGGCTCGGATGGACGCCCAACAGCCGGGCTAGATCCGAGGCGTTCATCTGGTTCTCTTCCAGCAGGTGCTTGAGCGAATCAAGTCCCGTCAGGCCGGCGGCGTCAATCGCGTGGTGGGCGGCCTCGTAAGCCTGCACCAACTGCACCATCGTCTCCAGGTACAATGCCTGCCCTTTGGTCAGCTCGCCAGCGGCCATCACCCGGTCGATGACCTCCAGCGTATTCGCGTACTGCACCTCGTCCTGGACGGCCTGGGGAGGCATCATCCGGACCAGTTGCTCGAACTGCGCGGGCAAGGGCTGCGTGTCGAGGTGGTTTCTCGTGCGCACGGCTCAATCCTTCCATTGACCTTCGTCGTACTCCCGATGCGTCAGGACTACGCGAACGTTGACCAGTTGGTAGTCGTATCGGATGCGGGCCACTAGACGGTATTTGTTTCCCCCGATATTGAACACCGTGAGGATATCACCACGCGGGGTCTTGACTCCATCGGCGTGCGGATAGTCTCGCCTAGCATCCTGAAGGCACGTCCATTCCGCAAACGTAGCCGTTTTGTACCACTGACGCAACGGCTGTTCCGCATCCGGGTGTCGCTCCCAGAATTCACGTAGCGGCTTCAGGCTAATGACTCGTATTTGGAAATTTTGTCCAACTTTGAAACAAGCTGCAAGAGCCGATCCCCATTCACGGAAAACGTCAGAAACCGTTCTCGCATTTCTTGGGGCGGCCTTGGGCGCGACCAGGCAATCTTGGACCTGGACGCCGGCGGAAACGGGGTCGGGTCTCATTTGTGTCGATTTGCCGCGTCGTGCGACGGTTCACCGGTCGGGACGGAGGCGTTTGGGGCGGCCAGGGGGACGTAACGTGGACTGCAATCCCAGACGCTTCGCCGTGGCCTGCTGCCAGACCGTTTCGCCGAAGGGAGTGCCAACCTG
>SKVE01000729.1 GCA_007129635.1 Planctomycetaceae bacterium | reverse complement strand
TCGGTGCGTTTGGCGGGATTGGCTCGAGTCAGTCCGTTGTTGATCGGATTGACGGTCGTGGCATTCGGCACCAGCGCTCCGGAATTGGCGGTTTCGATCCAGGCCAGTTGGGCTGGAGAATCGGATGTCGCGTTGGGTAACATCGTGGGCAGCAACATCGCCAACATCCTGCTGGTACTGGGCCTGTCCGCATGGGTAGCCCCATTAGTGGTGTCCAGCCAACTGGTGCGGTTCGATGTTCCGCTGATGATCCTGGTGTCCGTGGCGATGTGGGCTCTGGCGTGGGATGGTCTGCTGAACCGCTGGAACGGTGCGCTGCTGTTCGGGGCGTTGCTGATCTACCTGGTGTGGTCGATACGAGCCAGTCGCCGAGAAGGCCCGGTGGTCCAAGAGCAATTTTCCAAGCAGTTCCAGACGCCCCCCCAAACTAACAGGAAGGATCTGCTGATCTCGATCGTTTTCGTCCTGTTGGGACTGGGCCTGCTGACACTCGGATCATCCTGGCTGGTAGAAGGCGCGGTCAGCCTGGCGACGTGGTTCGGTGTCAGCCAACTGGTCATCGGACTGACCATCGTGGCGATCGGCACCTCGTTGCCAGAACTGGTCACCTCGATCATCGCCGTGTTCCGCGGTGAACGCGACCTGGCTGTGGGGAACCTTGTGGGCAGCAATCTGTTCAATATCCTTTGCGTTGCGGGCCTGACGTCGCTCGTCGTGCCCGGCGGGATCACGGTCTCGGCTGACGCCCTACGTTTCGACATGCCGATCATGATCGCAGTTGCCATCACCTGTTTTCCGATTTTTTGGACCGGGCACCGTATCGATCGCTGGGAAGGTGCCTTGTTGTTCGGGTATTACCTGATCTACCTCACGTACCAAGTATTGGCGGCCACCCATCCCGAGATCCCCATGGCCTTTCCGGTCCTGGTCTTTGGATTTGCGTTGCCGTTGACGGCGCTCACGCTGTTGGTCAGCGCGATCCATTGGCTGCAGCGTGGCGATTCAACTTGATCTTCCGTGGTCGTGTTCCGGCGATCGAATCGCCTCTTCTGCCGCGTTACGCACTGCCGGGTGGGGGTCGTCGACAAGTAATTCCAGGGGTTCTGCTGCCTGACGGGCCAACCCCACTTGTTGGACGGTCCCGATGGCCTGCCAGCGCACATCCGCGTCTGAGTCACGGAGACAGGCGATGATCCGGGACGATGCTTCCTGGGCAGGAACACCGATCGCCCCCAGTGCTTTGAGAGCCCAGAAACGCACGACAGGGTCTGAATCCTGCAGCGATTCGGTCAATAGGGGAACGGCTTGGGCACCGACGCTGGCCACCTGCGACTGACACAGCGCCATCAATGCTCGATGCCGTCCCTCGATCGGCCCGGACTCCAACGATGCGATCAGGTAAGGAATCGAGGCTTCGGGACTGAGGTCGATCAGCCGCAGCAAATGGACTTCGAAACGCCGGCTGCCTTGAATGTACTGGTCGACCAAGATCGGCATCAAGGCGGCGGTAGCCTTGGGGAAGTGCAGCAGAGCCCGCAGCATCGTACTTTGCTGTGCTCGATCCCCATGTTGATAAGCGTCGGCCAGGGCCTGATGCGCCGCAGCATCGCCGATGGATAACAGCGAATTCAGAATGATTTGCTGACGTTCTTCGTTTCGGACCGGTAGAAGTGCTGCCAATGCTGGCACGGCTTCGGTCGAGTCCCGACCGATGGCCCCCAGCACATCGATCGCCGTGCTTTGCAGCGTGCTGTCGGCGTCGACCGCAATCCCGATCACTGCCGGGACAGCCTCGTGCGCCTCCGTACCGATCCTTCGCAACGCCAACAAAACACTGGCCTGAACCGAAGCATCGTCGGTCGCCAACATTTCTATCAGTGGCGCAGCAGCATGGCTGCCAAATCCAGCGATCTCTTCGGCAGCCTGAACCCGATCGATGCTGCGCGCTGGGTTCCGAATCGTTTCGAGCAATTTTGTCAAGGAACGATTGGGCAAGGGACTGGTCGAAGTCGGTGTTTGTCCCTGGACCACGCTGGTGGAAACCAGACACATTGATACCGTCAGCAACAGAACTCTCATCGAATCGGCTCCCGATGGTGATTGGCCAGGCGTTCTTCGGACGCGGGGAATTCGTGCTGCCAACTTTGCTCCAAGGAGCGTTCTCCCCTCAGGCGACCGACCAGATGTGGATACATTTGCGGTTCGACACGATCTCGCAACTGACCGATGGCATCGCGGAAATCCTGCACCGACATGCGATAATCTTCGCTGGCCTGATTCAACCGGTCCTGTTTGTTGTCAGCCGCAGCCTGCAACAGTTCGGTACGGGTTCGGTTCAATCGCCGCAAGCTGTCCCTGGCATCCCGGTAGGCAGGCATCGATGAGCTTCGAATCAGCTCCCTGCCAAACCTGGAGTCGTGAGGAACCCTTGAAGGAGGCTGTCGATCTGGTGCGCGGCCGTTCCGCGATGTTTGAACTTGTTCCTCCTGAAGATCGCTGCCGATCAAATGTCTGCCCATGGGGCTAGAAAAGACGATCATCGCCAAAATGATCGACAGTACGCTGTAAACGCACACCTGAGCGATGCGTTTTGCTTGATGCCCGGCTGCCATCCTTTGCTCCTTTCCTGCGCTTTTGCTGGTCGATACCAAAGACTTATTGCGCGCCGATGGAATAAACCCCGATGTGCTGCGCGAGTTTCGCCGCAAAGGACGAGGCAGGAAATCGCTGCCTGAAACGTCGTCCGGTTTCTGGCGAGGAGTGGAGCCAGCGCGGCTCAAGAGAACGAGGCCGTTCTGGGAGTTAGGCAACTCGCAGAGAATAATCTAACCGCAGCGCTGTGGCTGGTCTCTGACCGAGCCAGCCCGGCGACCGAAGGTCTCCAATATCGCGGGAGACCTTCGGTCGGCGGTTTCGGCGGGGTCGGAGACCCGCGCCGAACGCGGTAGATTATTTCCTGCGAGGCGCCTTATTGGGCCGGTTGCGTTGCGTTCAACCACCAGCTCGGGCGACGACCAGTTCGCCGCGAATGATCCCCTTCATCCCCTTCAGTTGCGCGGCAACCTGCTGCAACCGGCGCGCCGTCCCACGGAGGATGATCACTTCCAAGCAGGTATCGTGAGTCAGGTGGACGTGGGTCGTCGCGATGATCAGATCGGTGTTGTCGTGTTGCAGTTTGGTCAGCCCTTGTCCCAATTGGGGACGATGATGGTCATAAACCAAGGTGAGGGTACCGGCCACTTCATCATGGCCTGTTTCCCAAGCCCGGTTAGTTAGCCGTTCATGGATCAACTGCCTGACGGCTTCGCTTCGAGTGGCAAGGCTTTCTTCCTGACAATATCGATCAAAACGTTCCAGCAGGTCTTCTTCGATCGAGACGGTGAACCTGGCGATGTTGGACATGCTCGTACGCTCCCTCAAGGAAAAGAACCAAAAGCCTTGGAATTCTGGGCGGCTTTTGCTCCCAGTCATCATAACAAAGACCGAGGCCTACCCCAAGGCGACCGAAGGTCAGGCTCCGTCAGAATAGGGGGCTGGGACTGTTCCTTGATGCGTCAGGCATTTTCCAGGCATCGTTCCAGGTAGTGACGAGCGCGATTGATTTCAGCGGTCACCTGTTCGGTCGTCTCCAGAATCGGAACGCCGCGCGGCAGGGGATGCATGAAGATCTCGGTAAAACCCTGATAATCGATCTGCTTCAAAGCGGCCAACAACGGCGTGAAATCCAGCGGTCCGCGC
Source organism: Planctomycetaceae bacterium (assembly GCA_007129635.1). Taxonomy (GTDB): domain Bacteria; phylum Planctomycetota; class Planctomycetia; order Pirellulales; family Pirellulaceae; genus SKKK01. Next base: position 3,896 of record SKVE01000729.1, on the reverse strand, counting down.
CCGGGCATCTGCATCAATTCCTGCTCCTTGGGCAGCGGTTTGGACGACCCCATGCCGTGCTGCCAGGCTTGAAAGAAGACCAGTTTCGGACCCAGATCACCGATCAACCGGGCGATGACCGCTTCGTCTTGCGGCAGATGGTAGGGTGCCAGCGCGATTCCCAGGTGGGGTGAGCGAGCAAACTCAGCGAAATACCGGATCGAGTCCGGCGTGTTGATCAGGGTGCGGCTATGGTTCTCGATGCCGATCGTCACACCCAGTTGCTGGGCGACCGCCACATGCGGGGCCAGGCTGTCGACAAACGCGCGGACCTGATCGCGCACCGTGTCACCCGGGGCATTGCGTGCGCCGGTGACGATCAGACGTCCGCCCAACTGTTTCAGGACGGGCATTTCGTCTTGTAGTTTATACGGCCCCAGGTCGTAACGCGTGATGACGCCTAACCGCACCTGGTGTTCCTCCAGTAACTGGAGGAAACGCGGGTACCCCATCTCCTGAACCTGTTCACGATGATCGGCATGAGGTCGAGGCCAGATATCGATCGATTCGGCCCCGACTTTGCCGACCTGGCCTAACACCTGGGCCAACGCCGTCGTGCCGTACATGGGCGAGCCCAGGATGTAGTTCAAGCGGAAAGCCGATTCGGCAGCACCAGCCGATCGGTAGCGACTGGACACCGCGACAGATACCGCACCGGCGGCAAGATTCCGACAGAACTGGCGACGTGTGCTTCGTTGGTCGACCACTGGTTTACTCCTGATGACACAATTCGATGGGTTGACTTTTTGTGGGTAATTCCGCGGCTTGAAAGCGATCCCGCCCCCGTGGCGCACGATCAAACCAAAGCCGACATTTATTTCTTTGCCGGTCCTTACGCGATTTCGTACCCCCCACGCTGCTCGCGGTTCAACAACGCATTGGCTTGGTCGTCCGCGACGAAACGTTCACTTTCCGCGTCCCAACGCAGCGGGCGTCCCAAATGCATGGCGATGTTGCCCATGTGACACGTGTTGGTGCTCTGGTGCTGGCTGATCACATCCGAGATGGGGACTTCCCGAGTCTTGACGCAATCGAAGAAATTGCCCATGTGATTGATGATCGAATCCAGCTTGCCCATTCGCGCCGGTCGATCCAAGTTATCGTGCGCGTACAGCTTGAAATCTTCCCGCTCCAGCGGTGCGTCCGCCAGATTTTCGACCGGTGTGCCCTGAATCGCGCCCCGGTTGACGAAGATGCGTCCCTCGGTACCCGTGAACATGATGCCGTTGCGGCCGTGGTCCGCCACGGTCATGATCACGCCGCCCGGATATCGGTATTCGGCGTAATAGTCCACGGCCACGTTATAGCCATGGGGGATGTTTGGGTACGTCGCTTCGCCCCGGACCTCCAGCGGCTGCGATCCGATCGCCCATTGTGCGATGTCCAGGTGGTGCGCGCCCCAGTCGGTCATCTGCCCGCCAGAATACTCGTACCACCAGCGGAAGGTATAATGGCAACGTTCTTCGATGTAGGGTACCAGGGGTGTTTGCCCGAGCCACAGATCCCAATTCAGATGAGGCGGTGGCTGCTTGATTTCAAAGGGACCGCCCGTGACGTTTTTTCCCAGGACAACATCGACGCGTTGCAATTCGCCCAGCCGGCCCTGTTGCACCATTTCGACAGCCAGCCGGAAACGATGATCGCTGCGCTGCCAAGATCCCACCTGGACCACCCGGCCCGTCTCCCTGACCACTTGGTCGATCAACTTGCCCTCGTCGACGGTCAGCGTCAACGGCTTTTCCACATACACATCCTTCCCGGCGCGACAGGCGTCGATCAGCATCGCCGCGTGCCAGTGATCTGGGCTGCCGATGGTGATGATCTCGATGTCCTGACGATCAAGCATCCGGCGGTAATCCTCGTACAGATCCGCTTGGCCACCGAATTGCTCTCGCGCCTTCTCCGCAATCTCTCGGTCCACATCGCAGATCGCCACGATATCGCCGTGCGGCAAGGTCTTCTCGGCGACCACCGAGCCCTGGTAACGCATCCCGATCGTCCCGATTCGGAACCGGTCGTTTGCGGAACCAGCCCGATCGCTTTCGGCCGCACCAGCCGTGAAATAATACGGAGTCAACACGCCGGCCGCAGCCACGGTCGAACAGCCTTGGAGAAACGTTCGGCGAGACAATCGAGAATCGGTCATGGCAAGTGTCCTTTATCCTCTCGGATCAGAAATCGGGGAACCCTTCTATTGTGGCCCCATCGGGCAAAAAAATAAAGGCGCCTTTCAAATCGTTCTGTCGGGTCCAGCACCCTTGCGTTTGGCTTCGTTCTGTCGCACGTGGCCAGCCGGAGCGAGCAGATCGGCGGCAAAATCAACGACCCACCACTGCACGAAGATCAACAACACGGGCGCCATGAACTTGATCATCTGCTCGATTTTCGGTTCGTGCATCCATCGGGGGAAGAACGCTGCCAATTCGGGATAGAAACGAGCGACCAACGCGCAATTGAGGATCAAAAAGAAACAACTGAACACGCAGGTCAGGGCCAGGAAGCCACAGCCCTCTCGGCTGGGCCGCGGCGAACGATGTTTCCTGAACTTCACGATGCTCGTCTTCACTCCAGCACGCCTTATTCAGACCAACGGAAGCACCGATGACAACAGGATCGTGACCACCAGGCTGACCGTCGCCAGGACGACCAGCATGATCGTCCAGGACTTCAATGCTTCGACCTCTGTCAGTCCGCTCATTTTAGCAAAAATCCAGAATCCGCTGTCGTTCATCCAAGATCCGACCAACGAACCGCCTCCGATGGCCGTCCCCAGATAGACGGGGCTGAACCCCAGCGTTTCCGGCGCGGCGATCCCCGCCAGCATGGCCGATCCCGTGATCATGGCGACGGTGCTGGAACCTTGAGCGATCTTCAGTACGGCCGCGACCGTGAACCCCAGTACCAGCAGGATCTTCCCCGCGCCGCCGATCCCGGTGAACGCTTCTTTGATCGCATCGCCGACTTGAGCGACCGTCAGCATCTCGCCGAATGCACCGCCTGCCGAAGTGATCAGGATAATCACACCACCACTCATCAATGCCACCTCGATGGCCGCCGCCATTTCGGTCCGCGAAAGCTGCCGTTGACGGACCAGCGTGGCGATGGCGATCGCAGCAGACAACAGCAGGGCGAAGTTGGCGTTGCCGACCACGTTGGTGATCCGGGTCAGGCGTGCCAACGTCTGAGTTCGCGAATCCTCGATCCGCTCGGGGGAACGCATCCACTGGGTCAACTGATCGTCGCGCGGACGTTCGACGCCCGTTGCGACCAATTGTTCGCGGATCGCCGTTTTGGCCGACGTCTCGACGATCGTGTTGGCAGAAATCAACAGCACGGGCAGGACGACGGGCAACAGGCTGATCCATAGGGACGGCAGTTGCGAATCCTCCAGAGGTTCCGGGTCCGGTTGATCGCCGATCGACCGCATCGGAACGGGCATCCAGTGATTCGCGAAATGAGCGAAGATCAAGGCGGCAACGGCGGCCGGCAGGGCGACCAGGCCGCCCACCAGAATCATCAGTCCCACATCGAATCCCAACGTGTTGGCCATCACCAACGGTCCAGGCGTCGGCGGTACCAGCGTATGGGTAATGGCGCCACCGCCGCCGATCGCCAGCACGTACAACAGGTAGTTCCGTTGGGTTCGTCGATATAACGATCGAGCCAGTGGGACCAACAGATAGAAGACCGTATCGAAGAAGACGGGTACCGCCAAGACAAATCCACTGCCCATCAAGGCGATCGATGCGCGTTTCTCGCCGAACAACCGCAGAAACGAACGCACGATGCGATCGGCCGCTCCGCTGTCCAGCATGCACTTGCCGATCACGGCAGCCATCCCGATCACGATCCCAATG
>SKVE01000373.1 GCA_007129635.1 Planctomycetaceae bacterium | reverse complement strand
TGAGGCAGGCAATGGGCTAATTCGTCAGGCGATATATCCGCCAAAAAACCCAGTCTTCCCAGATTGACTCCCAGCAACGGGATTTGGTGGCTTCCCATCTGCTTGGCGGCCCGCAGGATCGATCCGTCCCCCCCCAAAACGATGGCGAAATCGGCCGGATACTGGGCGAGATCCTCACGATAATCGAAATCGCACAGAACGATATCGGCGTATTGCTCGATCAAAGGGCGCAGACAGGTAGCCGCTTGTTGAACGCGGGGCCTCTCGCCGCTGCCCAACAGCAGGACACGAGGACGCTGGCCAACGCGAGCGGGCCAGGCAGGCGGTTGGTGGTCGGCGGGGGCGGTATTCATGCTTGTTCGAACACAGCGATCAATCCAAGAAATCCTGATCGTTCAATCGGGCCGGTACATACACTTCGGTCACGTAGCTAATGTTTTTGCTGATCAGCGCTTCGACTTCCAGCTTAAAGCCGTTCTTCAACATCTGCTCGATTTCCTTCTGCCAGGGCTTTTTCTTCTCGAACCACGGGTAGCTGGCGATCTGTTTCGCCCGTTTGATATCCGTATCCGACAAATTGATCGTGACACTGGGCGACAGGCCGCAGCGTTCGTAGTCTTTGCTGCGCAATCCCACGTAGCGGGCGTTGGGAACCGCCATTCGTCTGGATTCGTAAGCCAGATTGATCGAGCCTTGCTTGAGAACGCTGTAGATGTAGTACCCCCAAGGATCGTTGTCCAACAGGCAGTACACGGGCAACTGTAATTCGTGGTTCAAGCGATGCAACAAGCGACGGACGCCTCGCGGCGGCTGGCCGCCGCCGTGCGTCAGGATGCAGTCGTGTTTGCGCCAGAATTTGTCCTCGTTGAACCGGCGCCAGACCGTATCTTTTTCCACATGCAGGACAAACTTGGCGTCGCATTTGTGGAATTCGACCACCTCGGGCTCGACGATCGATGGGATGCTGTACCCCCCCGAACCCATGCGCGAACAATCGATCTCGTCGCCGCTGTCGATCAGCGTGATGTTGCCCACCATCGAACCGCGATTCGACGCGTACACATGCAGCTCTTCGCGCAACGTGTTCAGCGTCACTTCGACGTCCTCGATCACGGGGTCGCAATCGGATTGGTCATCGAACGTCTCTTCCCGAGCGCCCTCGATCGTGTGTTTCAACAGATAGTAGAGACCACGAATGCTGGTGCTCTTGTCCTCTTCGATCAATTGTTTGCAGCCGCTGCTGACCAGGACGGTCTGCATGTAGCTCTTGGCCTGGGACAGATTGAACAACTCACGGCGGTTCTTGCCGCTACCCATCTCGATGAATCGTTTCGAGCTGTTGTAGCGGACGTTGGACAACGAGCGTGAAGGGACGTCCAGATGGGGCGCTCGCCCACGCTCGGCCGCGTTGACGATCTGATCGGCTAGCCCTGTCAACGCGGCCATCGTCTTTTGATCCGTGGCGTTCATCTCCCGTTGGGGATCGTTGTTGTTGGTACGCGAATTACTTTTCTTGGCCATGTGGGCCTTCCGCCATCGTGGGGAATTAGAAACCAGTCAAGACGGTCGGCGATTCGGCCGTTTCGAGGCTATTCGCAACCAGCGAACCGCTTCGACCGTTGTCCTGATCGTCAATTTAGCAAAACGCCAGGCATTTCCATAGGGCTCTCGAAAATCACGCCGATAAGTTATACGTCAAGACCTGTCCCCATTCTCACCATTTTCACCATCTCGATCAGGCGGCGACAGTTTTCGGTCAGATCGGAGCCGTGGCGGTGAAGATCGCCGCCGACCAGCAGGATGCAGTCATCGCCGTAGAATTCGTACAGCTCGGGGACTCGTTCCACTCGCATGCCGCCGGCCGGAACGGGGAACACCGTTGGAAGATGGCCCATCGCACAGGTGCAGCCGTCGACCAAATCGCGGCATTGCTCAGGAGTGAACGAGAAACGACCGCCGAAATTGGGAAAGATCACCGCATCGGCGCCGGCCAGTCGGTTCAGTTGGCCATACAACGCCCCGTGTGAAATGCCTTCATCGCCGCGCATCGTGTACGGGCCCTGGAAGGCCGGGTGAGCCAGGATGGGCAGGCACAGATCGTCCTGGTCGGCCAACCACCGCATCGTGTCCAACCCGGCCAGTCCGGGCAGGAACAGCAAGCCGCCCGCCCCCGCCTGTTTGGCCAAGTGGGCTCGTGGCAGGATCAACTGGGTCGGGCCCGTCACATTGGGAACGTACACACAGTTCCCACCGGTCTGCGAGTTCGCCCGTTGCACGGCTGCGCTACACAACTGGACGCGCGGCGCAAAACGGCAAAATGGTTGATCGGCCAGCCCATGGTCGTCTTTGATCAAGTCGATGCCGCCCAAGGCCAAACGATACGTTAAATCGGCCAGTTCCTCCGGTCCCAAGCCCATCGGCTTGATCGCCGTGCAGACCAGCGGGCCCGGCCGTGCCCCCAGACGCCGACGTAATCCGGACTGGCCGAAGCGCGGTCCGCGATAACTATTCAACATCGACGGCGGCAGTTCGAAACGAACCAGTCGAACCCCGGGCTTGATGCTGATGTTGCCAAACAACAGGTTGATCAGTTGAGGGAATTCCTCGCCGGCCGCCTCGATCGGGTACTCGATCACGGCTCGATGACGGTCCGGGCCGAAGGTTTCGATCGAGGCGATCCGGCCGACGATCTGGTCACGGATTTCCTGCCGGGGGATCAGATCTTCCGGGAATTCGACCGTTTGTTCCAAGCAGATGTCGCGGGCTCGCGTTTCGGCCTGGTCGTCAGGACAGGTGAGTTCGTAAACGGCGGCCAGTCGTTGGCCGCTGAGCGACAGGGGAGCGGGATCCGTCATCGCTGCTGATTCCTTCGTTTGCTAGGGATTGTTCGAATCGTTTGGGCGGGCTCAGAGGTCTTCCGTCTTATCGGCGGTGCGGGTGGTTTCCAAGCGAATGGCCGACAGATCTTCGCTGCTGAGATTCAGCCGGGCATCCAGCAGGTCTTCGACGGCTCGGACCAGGGCGATCGCATCCAGGCCGTAGTGCCGCATCAGGTAGGACAGGCTGGCGCCGTGGGCGTAGCGGTCCTGTAATCCCAGCCGAATCAAGCGGCGGCCGATGCCCGCTTCCGCCATCCGTTCAGCAACGGCGGTTCCCAAACCGCCCAGAACCGAATGGTTTTCCATGGTGATGACGCCGAATCGAGCCGATTCGATGGCCTGCAGGATCTGGGGATCGGTGAACGGCTTGAGCGTCGATACGTGCACGTGGGTCAACGAAACGCCGCGATCGGCCAACGCCTGTGTGGCTCGCATCGCCTCCTCGGTACAGATCCCGCTGGACAGGACGGCCACATCGGTACCGCTGCGAAGCACGCGAGCGTGGTTCAGTCGCAGCGGTTGCGATGCGTCGAACAAACGCGGCGCCTCGCGGCGCAACATCCGTACGTAGACCGGACCGTCGACCGCCTGAGCCACATCGTAGACCGATTCCACGTCGGTCGCGTCGCCGCAATCCAGCACGGTCATGTTCGGCAGCATCCGCATCAGCCCGATATCGTCGATGGCCTGGTGCGTCACCCCGCCCGGCGTCGTGATCCCGGGCAAAAACCCGATCAAGCGCACCGGCAGATTGGGATAGGCGATCGACATGGCGACCTGGTCGAACGGACGACGGCAGATGAAGACTGCAAACGTGTGGATGTAAGGAAAAAAGCCCTCACGAGCCAGACCGGCAGCAAACCCCATCATGTTCTGCTCGGCCATCCCCAGCGAGAAAAATCGATCCGGGAAGGCCTGGCGGAAATCGTCCGCCTCGCACGACGACGTCAAATCGGCCGACAAAACCAACACCTCGGGGCGCTGGGCCGCCCAAGGCACAAAGGCGCTGGCATGAGGCCTGCTGATGATTTCCATACGAATTACGCTTTCGTCACAAAACGGGTAAAGGCACTTGCTTCGATTTAGCACCGTTCGAGAAATAACTGTCCGATGTCCCCTCGCCCCTCGGGGGACAGGGCAGGGTGAGGGGGGTAAAAAGTGCGTCAGTTATTTCTCGAACGGTGCTTAGTTGCCCGGTGGTCCGTTCTTTCGTCGACCGTTGGATCGGCTGTTCCCGTTGGTCTTGGGTATCTCGGTGATCAACTTGGTTTGCCCGGGGCCCAGTAGGTCATCCAGGCGGTGTCGGAGTTCTTCCTGGATATCGATCTTCATCCGCCGCGATTTTAACTGGACCTGGCTGCCGTCGATCAACGCCATCGTCAGAAAAAAGTCGCAACGGCCCGGATAGCCGCGAACGATCTCGTGCAATGCCTTCAAGGTGCCGCTGTCGGAATGCTGAGGATCGATGCGAACGATCAATCCGGTCGTGTAGCGCGAATCCATCTGGTCCAGCGGGATCAGTTCGTTGACGATCAGATTGGCTTCGTCCCCGCCCCGACGATCGATCGTTCCACGCACCGCCAACACCGCGTCCGGTTGGACCAAGTCTCCCAACGTGGTGAATTCATCAGGCCAGATGATGCAACGAATCGCGCCATCCTTGTCCTCCAGGTCGAAGTTCGCGTACTTCGTGGCCGTCGCGCCGGGACGCAACTTTTTGACGTGCGCAAACTTGATGGCCGACAACATGCCGCCCAGGATGACCTCGGCGCGATCCGGCAGGTTGCCGATCTGCGACGTCGTGTGTGTGCAGAACTGGGCCAGCTTGTCCTCGAATTCGGACAGCGGATGACTCGTCCGAAAATAGCCCAACACCTCGCGTTCCATCATCCCACGTTCGCGCTTCGGCAGGTCGGGCACATCGGGCAGTTGGACCTCCGGCTTGGCGTCCTCGGGCTCCAAGTCGCCGAACAGGCTGCGTTGGCCGCTGCGCCGATCGGCCAGCGCGGAAGCGCCGGACTGCATGGCTCGGTCCACGGCGGCCAGCAATTGAGCGCGATTACCGCCCAGATCGTCCATCACGCCGCCCTTGATCAGCGTTTCGATCGTCGAGCGGTTGCACGACGAGGGATCGACCCGTTCGCAAAAATCGAACAGGTCCTTGAACGGTCCGTCTTTCTCACGAGCGGCGACGATCGCGTTGGCCGCCGATTCGCCGCATCCTTTAATCGCCGATAATGCGAAATAGATCTTGCCGTCAGACACCGAGAAATCCATCTGGGATGAATTGATTTCGGGCGAGATCACCGAGATGCCCATCCGAGTACAATCCTCCATGTGCTCGACCAGCGCATCCTTCCTCTTAAAGTTCCGTCCGGGGATATCGGCCGACAACAAGGCCGCCATGAACTCGACCGGATAATGCGTCTTCAAGTAAGCCGTTTGGTAAGCGATCAGCGCATAGGCCGTACTGTGCGACTTGTTAAAGCCGTATCCGGCAAACTTGACGATCAAGCCCCAGATTTCTTCCGCGTCCTTGGCGCCCAGTCCGGCAGCGACAGACCCTTCGACAAACTTCCCGTGATTCGCCTCGATCAACGACTCTTTCTTTTTGCTGATCGCTTTGATGCATGTGTAGGCCTTGGCCAACGGGATCCCGCCCAGCCGGTTCAGGATCCGCATGACCTGTTCCTGGTAGACCATCACTCCGTGGGTTTCTTCCAGCACGTCCTGCAACACCGGATGCTTGTACTCGGCCTGTTTGCGACCGTGCTTGACCGCCACGTAGTCGTCCACCATGCCACCTTCCAAGGGGCCGGGGCGGTAGAGCGCGTTGGTGGCGATGATGTCCGAGAAATGATCGGGCTTCATCTTCTGCAGCAAGTCGCGGATGCCGCCGCTCTCCAACTGAAACACGCCCTTCGTTTCGCCTCGCTGCAACAGGGCGAATGTCTGGGCATCGTCCACCGGGAACTTCTGCGGATCGACTCGCCGTCCCGTCGTCTGCTGGATCAGATCGACCGTCTTGCTCAGGATGGTCAGATTCCGCAGGCCCAGGAAATCCATCTTCAGCAGGCCGGCATCTTCGACATCGTTCATCGACCACTGCGTGATGATGTCGTCTTTGCCCGAGACTCGTGACAGGGGCACGTATTCCGTCAGCGGTTTGTCGGCGATCACGACCGCTGCGGCGTGGGTGCCCACATTGCGAGCCAGGCCCTCGATCTTTCGCGCCAGGTCCAGCAATTCGCGGATCTCGCCGTCGCTCTCGTATTCCTTTCGCAGGTCCTCGCTCTTCTCCAACGCCTTGTCCAACGTGATGTGCAATTCCTCGGGAACCATCGACGTGACTTGGTTCACGCGTCCCAGCGGGATACCCAACGCCCGCCCCACATCCTTGATGGCCGCGCGAGCCGCCAACGTGCCAAACGTTCCGATCTGGGCCACGTTATCTTCGCCGTACTTGTCCTTCACGTAACGCATCACATCGGCCCGACGTTCCTTGCAGAAATCGATGTCGATATCGGGTGCTTCCAGTCGACTTTCGTCCAAAAAACGTTCGAACAGCAAATCGTATTTCATCGGACAAACGTGGCTCAGGTACAAGGCATAGCAGACCAACGCGCCGACGCCGCTGCCGCGAGCCGTCGTGGGCACATGCATCACGCGTGCCTCGCGAACAAAGTCCCACACGATCAGGAAGTAGTTCGGAAAGCCCAGCTTGTTGATCACGCCCAGCTCGCGGTCCAGCCGGTCCATGACCGTCTGAGACAATTGACCGTCGGTCCACATCTCCGGCACGTCCGCGTACCGATCCCGCAACCCTTCCAAGCACAATTCGCGCAAATACTGCTCGGGCGTCCGGCCTTCGGGCAGCGGCGAATACACGGGGAAATGCCGCTTGCCCAGTTCCAGATCGATGTCTACCGTATCGGCGATCTGCTGGCTGCGAGCGACGGCATCCTCCAGGCCGGGAAAAGCTTCGTACATCTGCTGGGGACTGCGCAGGAAATACTGATTGCCATCCATCCGCATGCGACCCGAATCGGTGCGGAACTTGCCCGTGTTGATGCACAGCATCACGTCCTGAGCTTCCGCATCCTCGGGGTCGACGTAGTGGCAATCGCTGGTCGCAACCAACGGGATTCCCATCCGGTTCGCCAGATCCACCGCGCCATCCAATGCCAGCCGCTGGATCTCCACGCCATTGTTCATGATCTCGATAAAGTAACGCTCGCCAAACAGGTCCTCGAACCAGCCGGCAATCTCCATCGCTTCGGCCAAGTGTTCCTCGCCGCCATGGCCCCGCAACAACGCTCGATTGAATTCGCTGGAGACGCACCCGCTTAAACAGATGATGCCTTCGTGGTGCTCCTGCAGCAGTTCCTTGTCGATACGTGGCTTGAAATAGAAACCCTCCAGATAAGCCGCCGAAGCCATCTTGATCAGATTCTTGAACCCGGTGCGGTTCTGGCACAGCAACGTCAAATGATAGTTCGACTCCTTCATGCTGCCCGAACTGCGGTCGCGGCGGTTGCCCGGGGCGATGTACGCCTCGTAACCGATGATCGGATTCAGCCCGGCCGATTTGGTCTTGCGGTAGAACTGTAAGGCACCATGCAAATTGCCGTGATCGGTCAACGCCAAAGCGTTCATCCCGTGGCCCTTGGCACGTTGGACCAGTTTGTCGATCGAACTAGCTCCGTCCAACAGACTGTAGTGGCTGTGGCAATGCAGATGAGCAAAGGGCTTGTC
>SKVE01000192.1 GCA_007129635.1 Planctomycetaceae bacterium | reverse complement strand
CGTTTCGGGCCCCCGATCGATGGGCAGCCAATGCACTCGATTGGTTTGCGGATGCCGCCAGCGTACGTAAGCGTATGGGTAACCGAAAACCGCCTCGCGACCCAAAACGTAGATCCGGCAATTGGCTGCTTTGGCTTCCTGCACCGTCCGCTCGATATACTGCCGGTTGTCATCCTGTTCTCCGCTCTCGTCGGACACCAGGATCAGCACCATCTGACGGCGGGCGCGTCGCGCGTAATCGCGGTGAGTGGAGATTGCTCGAATCATGGCCTGACACATATATTCTTTACCCGAAGGATCCTCGGGAATGGCATCGATCGCCGCTCGGATTTCGTCCAGATCGCTGGTCGGTCGTTGAGTCAGTTGCAGGTAGCCCTCGCCAAAACTGACGACGGATGTCTCCAGGTACTGCGACTGACTGCGGCCGAACATGCCCAATTGCAGGTAGACATTATGTAACCGCTCGCGGATCTCCTGCTGGTCATCCTTCATGCTGCCGGATTGGTCGAATAGCCAGATCACCAGCAACGGGCCCTTCTCCATCATCCACATCAATTCCTGAGCGATCCGATCCATTGCTTGGGCATAATCATCGATGATCGCACGCGGATCGCCCTTGAACTCCTTGTCCGGCACAGCCTCGATCAAGCGATGGAAACCGGGCGCATGGGCCAACGGATGGTCGATGCTGATCTGACTGATCTCGGCGGCAGCAGCAACCTCGGCCAGCACCTGCTGATCCAAGACAGGCGTTCCGATCATCCCCTCGGCGCCGACGGCCATGTCCGCCAAAGGGCTGGAAAGGACGCTGGTCGGCGTCACTTCGGTAGAAACCTGGATCTGCGTATCCAGTTCAAATTCAACGGGATCATCCTCATCGCGGGGATCGAACATGGCTTCGACCATCGTCAGAACACTTCGGTCGTAAGTGGGTACCGTCAGGTAAGCCATCAGCAGCAGGCCCACCAGGTGAACGAGCAGCGAGATCCCGCACGATCCGAAACTCTGAAAAAGCCTCAGCAGCCTGGAATGCTGTTCGATGTCTTCCAGTTCGTCCAGTTCGTCCAACGTTGCCAGATCTTCGTCGTCTTCCGGAATCGTCGAGTCAGCCACCGGTATCGATTGCACCAGTTCTTCCGCATCCTCCGCAGCAGCAACGGGTTCCGGCACACCCTGATCGGATTGCTTTCTAGAGCCTCGTCGCAACGGGGGTGGTTTGGATACCATGGTCGCTCCTCGATCCAAAACTAACGAGCGGGTACCGAACGATACTGCGTCGCGGTAAACTCGGATGACTCGGTTCGTTTTCCATTATACTCCATGAACCGACTGGGGAACCATGGGTTCGATGACTAACAGCACGCCTGCTGTTTGCCGACCTTTCGCGAATTGCACCGGGGATGGTTCGCCAGACGAAAAAAAACGAGCCAACCCCAAACTTCCCATTTGCGTTGAATCGCGGGTTGTCTTAGGATGACAGTTTCCTGCGTTCCTAAGCGTCCGAGCCTCCGATTTTTGTCCTTTACGGAGTCACCCAAGACATGTCAGGTCCACCTGGCGCCAGCCAGCCGAATTCGCCTGCCGATGCGATACCTGCGGAACTGGTGCCACCACAACAGCGCAGCGTTGCGACGACCTGCCTGATCGGTTGCTTGGGCGCGGTGCTGGCCTTGATGCTCTTGGTCGTTGCGGGTATCTGGCTGATCTATGCCAGCAGAGATAAGATCAAAGCGTTCGTATCGGATACGGCTCGCGAGGCGATCGTCTCGGGAATCCAGGAATCCGAGTTGGACGAGGAAGAAAAACAGGCGGTGATTGACCAGGTGGATCGGGTAGCCGATCTGTACAAGTCGGGCAAGATTACCACCGAACAGTTGGGAAGGATCATGGAAGAATTGGCTCAATCGCCTCTGATGGGTACCCTCGTGGTGTTTTCCATCGAGTCCCAATATATCCATCCCTCGGGGTTGAGCGACGAGGAAAAACAGCAGGCGCGGCGTACCATGCAGCGAGTATGCCGCGGCGTCCTGGAAGAGAAGATTCAGCAGGAGGAACTGGACGACGCGTTGGATTATGTGATGGATCGGCACGAGGACGGATCGATGGAATGGAAAGGTTCGGTGAACGATGATCAACTGCGCGAATTCATCACGCTATTGGAAGAACGAGCCGATACGGCAGGAATTCCCGATGAACCATTCGAGATCCGGATCAGCGAACAATTCCAACTGGCGATCGATCGCGCGTTAACGGAAGATTAGGACGTCCTCAGGGCTGCGACCTACGAAAATGGCAAGGGGAAGAAGCTTGACAGGCAACCTGGACGAAAAGAACACCGACGCGTTCGACTTTCGTGGGCAGATCCTCGATGACTTGATGGACGGAGTCGTGCTGCTGGATCAAGAAAATGTCATCCGCTGGGCGAACCTGCGATTCCAGCAAATGCACGAGGGTACCCAGGTCGTCGGGAAAAACTTTTTCGAGGTCCTGACGCACCCGGAGATCATCGGTCCCGATTTCTGCCCGTTTTCCACGGCGTTGGCCACCGGCCAGTCTTCGATGACGAAGCTGCGAGTGTTCGAAAAGCACTATTGTCAGTTGCAAGTCACACCACTACGCACACCCGCCGGTTCCGGAAAGAAGCGGTTGGTCGTGATCGTCCGGGATATCACGATCGAGGTCCAGCAGCAGCAGAAGATGGAGGCGATTCACCAAGCGGGCGTCAACATGACGGATCTGAAACCGGAAGAAGTGTTCGATTTGACGGTCGAAGATCGCATCGAACTGCTGAATTCCAACATCATGCATTACACACGCGACTTGCTGGATTATGACGTATTCGAGATCCGATTGCTGGAAGAGCGGACCGGGCGTCTGGTGCCTTTGCTTTCCTCGAAGATGGAGCCGGATGTGTTAGAACGCCCTTTATTCGCCGAAGCCCAGGGATTCGGCATCACCGGGTTCGTCGCGGCGACCGGACAGAGCTACCTTTGCGAGGACATCCAGGAAGATTCCCTCTACCTGCCCGGATTCGCCGGCGCACGCAGCTCGTTGACCGTTCCGCTGGTGCTGCACGATGCCGTGATCGGCACGTTTAACGTCGAGAGTCCGGAACCCCACGCCTTTACGCAGGATGATCTCGTCTTTCTGGAAATCTTCGCGCGCGAGGTGGCTTCTGCCTTAAATTCACTGGAATTGTTGACCGCACAGAGTGCTGGGATGGTCATCAAGAGCATCGAGGAGATTCATCGAGCAGTCGCACGTCCCATCGACGATATTCTGAACGATGCGGTTCATGTCTTGGAAGCCTATCTGGGGCACGAACCGGAGGTCGAACAACGGCTGCGGAGGATCCTGCGCGTGGCTCGCGATATCCGACACTTGATCCAGGAGGTAGGCAAGGGGATGACGCCGGAAGAGGCGGTGCCGGCCGTGCTGCAGAACGCGGACGTCGAGCGGTTCCGCAACGTCCGGGTGCTGGTGGTCGACGGCGATGCCGATATCCTGGATAGCGCGCACCACACCTTGGAACGTTTCGGTTGCATCGTCGAAGGCGCTCGCACCGGAGGCCAAGCACAGCTCTTGGTCCGCGCCAGCAGTGTCGATGCCCCCTACGATGCGATCATTACCGATATCCGCTTGCCGGACATGACGGGTCACGAACTAATGTTGCGGCTCCAGCCACTCTTCCCTGGCCGCCTGCCATTGATCCTGATGCAAGGGTTCGGCTACGATCCGGGACACTCGCTGGTCAAAGCCCGTCAGGAAGGTTTGCACCCGAAAGCCGTACTGTACAAGCCGTTTCGCGTCGAGCAACTGTTGGAGGTGATCGAAACGATCCTGAGCTGGTGCCAGGAATCGCCGCCCGAAGAACTCCAGCAAGAAGATGCGCTAAAGGAATAGATGGTCGATGGATCTAGGGGCTGATGCACTGCGGTCGTGGACGTTCTGCCTGCTGGCATTGACCGGGCACTTTGCGCTGTGCGTCGCGGCCATGAATCGCTTGCATTCGTTTGGGTTCCGCCGAGAGTGGCTGGAGGTCATCGAAAAAGGGTTGCTCGGCTTCTTGCTGGGCATCCTGGTCCTGGGTGTTGTCGCTTTGATGGCTGAGCCCGAATCACTGCTCGACCCATTGGCAGTTTGGACAGCCGGCCTGATCGCTATGGCCTACTTTGCAGCCTGCTGCACTTATGCCTTGGTGGTCGCCACGCAATGGGCGGCACGCAAATGGCAAGGTACCACGCGGCGTTTGTTGAGGAACCACAGCCAGGTGATTCACGTCGATCGGGTCCTTGCCGAATCGCCGTGCGGTGATAGGAAAACGCGAGCCTGGGCGCTTGTGCCGGGCAATCAGATCCTGCAATTGGAAGTGAACGAAAAGATCTTGCGGATGCCGCAACTGCCCGCTTCACTGGACGGCATGCGCATCGCCCATCTGTCCGATCTGCACTTTACCGGCCAGTTGACTCGAGATTACTTCGATCTGATCGTCGATCGGACCAACGCGATGCAGCCCGATTTGATCGCGATCACCGGGGATATCATCGACCGAGCCGAATGCCTGGGCTGGTTCCAAGACGTGCTGGGTGGGCTGACCAGTCGGTTGGGCGTCTACTGCGTGCTGGGCAATCACGAACAACGACTGCCGGACAAGGCTCGAATTGTCGACGCGATCCAATCGGCGGGGATGCACTACCTGGGCGGACAGTGCATCACCGTGGAACTCAACGGCCAAACGATTTTGCTGGCCGGTAACGAGTTGCCTTGGTGGGGCCCCGCGCCCGACATGCAGCGTTGTCCGGCGCAGAACGCCCCAACGCCGGCGCTGCGCATCCTGCTGGCTCACACTCCCGACCGGATCTTCTGGGCTGGTCGCCAACGCTTTGATCTGATGATGGCGGGACATACCCACGGCGGTCAGATCCGGTTTCCCGTGATCGGCCCGGTGCTCAGCCAAAGTCGTTATGGTGTACGCTTCGCCGGCGGCACGTACTTCCAACCGCCCACGATGCTGCATGTCAGTCGCGGTTTGTCCGGTTGCCAACCGCTACGCATCCTGTGCCGCCCGGAACTGGCGCTGCTGGTGTTGGGCAGCGAAGCGTCCACCGCAGACGCCGATGCTGCGGCTGCCCCCGATGTCCTTTGCTAACACGTCCCTGACGGTGCCATGTCCACTACGCCTGAACAAGACAGTCGCAAGCCAAACACTTGCATTGCAGAAGATGTCGTCTGTTCGCATTGCGGCTTGCCCGTGCCGGCAGGACTGGTCGATCCCGATAGCCCGTTGCAGTTCTGCTGCCACGGTTGCCAAACGGTCTATGAGATGATCCACGGCTGCGGGATGGATCGCTTCTATCGGCTGCGGGATGCTACCGGCGCGGCATCGCCGCCGGCGCGTGTGACCGATCTGCGCTACCGCGAACTGGACGACCCGGTTTTCCGCGACCTGTACTACCAGACTTTGCCGGATGGAATGCAATCCACCGAGTTGTATCTGGAGGGCGTACACTGTTCGGCATGTGTCTGGTTGGTGGAAAAGCTGCCGATGATTGCCCCCGGAGTGCTTGAAGCCCGCTTGGACATTCGACGCTCGCTGGTCCGTATTCGCTGGGATGATTCGCAAATCGCCCTGTCCCGGATCGCTCGCACCCTGAATTCGCTGGGCTATCCGCCCCATCCCGCCAAGGACGCTCGAGCCCGACAACAACGACGACGCGAGGACCAGCGTT
The DNA here is from genome assembly GCA_007129635.1 of Planctomycetaceae bacterium. Classification (GTDB taxonomy): domain Bacteria; phylum Planctomycetota; class Planctomycetia; order Pirellulales; family Pirellulaceae; genus SKKK01. The sequence continues at coordinate 1,928 of SKVE01000192.1, read as the reverse complement.
TTTTGATCCGCATCGGAGTGGCCGCGGCCTGTGCGGGCAACGTGATGACACTGGCCTTCGCCCTGTACGGCGGCATGTTCACGGGCATCGAGGACCAATACTCACAGCTATTCCGCTTGACCAGCATGGGTTTTGGGCTGATCGCCCTGCTGTGGCCCGGCAGCCTGTTCTTTCGTGGCGCCTGGGCGGCCCTACGGACCCGGACCGCTCACCTGGACCTGCCGATCGCCATCGGTCTGCTGGCCGGTAGCTTGGCGGGGACGATCAACGCGATCCGTGGTACCGGTGAGATCTACTTCGATTCGCTGACCATGCTGATCCTGATGCTGCTGGCCGGACGCTGGATCCAACGTCGTCAACAACGTTGGGCAGGCGATGCGATCGAGCTGCTGTTTTCGTTGACGCCGACTTCGGCGCGACGAATGACCGAATCAGGCATCGAACTGGTGCCTCTGGAAGCGATCGTACCGGGCGACGTGGTCGAAGTCCGCGCCGGCGACTCGATTCCCACCGACGGCCAAGTACTGGAAGGCCAGTCGACGATCGACCAGTCGTTGCTGACCGGGGAATCGCACGCCGTCCCGGTCGCGCCCGGCGAAACCGTCCATGCGGGGACCGTGAACCTGTCCGCCAGGCTGCTGGTCGAAGTCCAGCAGGTGGGTGAGCAAACGCGAGTCGGACGGTTGATGCGGCTGGTCGAACAGTGCAGCCAGCGCCGCGCGCCGATTGTCTTGCTGGCCGATCGCATCGCCGGATGGTTCGTCTTGGTCGTATTGGTACTGGCCGTGTTGACCTTCGGGTTATGGATGATATGGGACCCCAGCCGAGCCGTGGACCATGCCGTGGCCCTGCTGATCGTTACCTGCCCGTGCGCCCTGGGCATGGCCACTCCGCTGGCCGTGACCGTGGCGTTGGGCCGCGCGGCTCGCCGTAAGATCTTGATCAAGGGCGGAGAAATCCTCGAGGTGCTGTCGCGTCCCGGGATGGTCGTTTTGGACAAGACAGGAACGCTGACGGCCAGCCGCACCAGCGTGCTGCAATGGTCCGGCGACGATGCCGTGCTGCCGTGGGTGGCAGCGATCCAGCGACATTCGGCGCACCCGATCGCCACGGCCCTGGTCCAATTCTGCGAGCAGCGGATCGGCCAAGACCGCACCGCCGCTGCACAGGCCACCGAAGTCCAGCAGACGATGGGGGGCGGACTGGCGGGGACCGTCGACGGTCATCACGTCGTCATCGGCTCCGCCCGTTTTGTTCGACAGATGGACTGCCGGATCGATCACTCGATGCTGCAAGCCGAACAAGCGGCCTTGGACCAGGCGGCAACGCCCGTGCTGGTCGCCGTCGACCAGCAGGTTATCGCCGTCGCCGCCCTGGGCGATCCGATCCGCGACGATGCCGCTCAGGCTCTGGAGCAACTGCGCCGGATGGGCTGGAAGGTGCGCATCCTATCCGGTGACCATCCCAGCGTCGTCCGCGCGGTGGCCCAACAACTGGACGTCCCCCCGCAGGATGCTGTGGGCGGTGCCACTCCGGAAGACAAGGTCCAATACGTCGAACAGGCCGCTCGCCAAGGCCCGACCGTTATGGTCGGCGATGGCGTGAACGATGCGGCTGCCCTGTCCGCAGCAACGGTCGGGATCGCCGTGCACGGTGGCGCCGAGGCCAGTTTGGCAGCGGCCGATGTCTACTTGAGCCGCAGTGGGCTGATCCCCGTCGTCGAGGTGATCCAGGCGGCTCGCAATACCTTGCACGCCATCCGTCGCTGCCTGACCGCTTCGCTGTGCTACAATGCACTGGCAGCCTCGCTGGCGATCATCGGGTGGATCGGCCCGCTGACAGCCGCCCTGTTGATGCCGATCAGCTCGTTCACCGTGCTGACGCTGGCCTTTACCAGCCGAACTTTCGGAGACCGATCGTGAGATCGT
>SKVE01000941.1 GCA_007129635.1 Planctomycetaceae bacterium | reverse complement strand
TAATCTCCTCGGCTCCGAGGCGGTAGGGCGAGATTAGGAGAAAGATTAGGAGTTATCCCTTGCCGCAAATACAGACGAGAATCCCCGCCAATCTGATCACCGGCTTCCTTGGGTCCGGCAAGACGACGGCGATCCGCGCACTGTTGGACGATCGGCTGCCCGGCGAGCGGTGGTCGATCCTGATCAACGAATTCGGCACGGTTTCGATCGACCAGACCGAATTCGATGGACAGGACGCCGAGGTCAAGGTCCAGGAAATCGCCGGGGGCTGCATGTGCTGTACCATGTCGATGGTCATGGAACCGCTGCTGGCAAGACTCCTGCATCAAACCAAGCCGGACCGGTTGATCATCGAGCCCAGCGGACTGGGGCATCCGGCCTTGCTGGTCGATAAGCTCCGCAGTCTGAGCTTTTGCCAAATGGTCGATCTGCGATCCACGATCTGTCTGGTCGACCCAGCGAACCTTGAAAACCGGCTGCTAGCCGAAAGTGCCGTGTTTCAAGACCAGATCCAGATAGCCGACGTCGTCGCATTGAACTGGACGGACCGCCGCAGCCGCGAGACGATCGACCGCTGTCGCGTCTGGATCGAACAGTTCGATCCGCCCAAATCGCTGGTGACCGAAACCAGTTTTGGTCGTCTCGACCGCCGGTGGTTGGACCGCGATGGCACGGTCGTCCGACCGCCTCGATTCGGCGACGCCCACGCACCCCAGCGGCAGCCAGCGGAACACGGCGACCATCACCACGCGCCCCTGACACAGATCGACCGATCGCCAGAGCCCGGCAGGCCGGTGCGATTAGAGAGCCACGGTCAAGGTCAATGGGCCTGTGGCTGGATCTTCTCGCCGAACGACGTCTTCGACCGCGACCGGTTGCTGGACCTGCTGGGCTATCTCCGGCCGGTCCTACGGTTGAAGGGCGTCTTTCATTGCGACGATGATTGGTGGAAGATCCAGCGAGCGGGCAACGAGACCTCGTTCCGCCCGAGCGTCTACCGCCGCGACAGCCGCCTGGAGATCATCATCCCCTACAAAACCAGCGGCTGGCCCGACCTGGAAACCAAACTGCTGGCCTGCCTGCGCGCGGCTAGCGACGGATGAGCGGGAGGCCCTGCACTGGATCATCTCCATCGATGCGGCAACGTTCATGAGGAAGCCCGCTCGGCCAGCTCCCCGACGACTCGGCCGATTCCTCGAACCTCGCTCGGATCGTGAACGCGATGAATTGGGGTAGAGAGATCAATCGGGGCGGATGTTCATCCCGGCCACGGACCAGACGCGTCAAGTGCGCCTGCCAGGCATTCTCTTGCCTGTGGGAGCAATTCCGGGATATGATACGAGTCGGAAGAATGGCAAGTTCTCGAACATCGCGAAGCGGATGTATGAAGATCGCACCCCGCATCGGAGCAGCAACTCATGGATTTCCAAGCGGATCGCTTGATGCCATTACGGATGCTGGTCAACGAGACCATGTTTTGGGAAACTGAATGGAGGCAGTGGGAATCCAGCTCACCGAAGACAGGCCCGTTGGAGTTGACGCCGGTTGTTCCGGTCGTCTTTCACACGGGCCTGACGCGGTGGATCAGCAACCGGACGTTGTCGGAACTGATTCGCGGCCCGGAGGAATTGCGGCAATTGGCGCCCCAATGGCCCATCCGGTTTTGGGACCTGGCGGACCGGACCAGCGAGGAGCTGTTGGCGACGTCCAGTCCGTGGCTGAACGTGCTGGCGGTGGTGCGGGCGACGCGGGAGGAATCGGACCGGTTTCGCAGCGTGTTCGCCGCGGCCGTCGAGCGGTTGGCTGGTTGAGCCGCCCAGCAACGGATGCGTTGGCGCGACTTGATGTGGATGCTGATCTCGTGGGCCATTCGCCGCCGCCCGTATGACGAGCGGCCCCGGCTGGTTCAAGTCGCGATGGAATATCAACCTGACCCAAATAGTCAAGAAGAGGTGCAAACCATGAGCACAACGTTAGGACAAACGCTAGAGGAATTGGCCGAACAACGAGGCATTGAGCGAGGCGAGCTAGTTGCTTCGCGACGGTTGCTTTGCCGGCTGCTGGAAAGGCAGTTCGGCCCGGTGGCTGACGAACTCCGGCAACGGATTGACCAGGTGGAAGATCTCGATCGGCTGGAGCAAGCCATTATGGATTGCCCGGGTCTCAACTCGCTGCACGAACTGGAACTGTGATGCTCCCGTGCTGTGGGAACCGCGAAAGGTTGCCCGCGTACGCGGTGACATGTTCCGTCGGTGGATGTTATGGGGAACCCTCGGTTGGCGGACGCACGAAATCAGAAAGGAACGCCAAGTTTCAAAGGTCTCGTTGCGCGGCCGAGCCGAAACACTTCTTGTATTTCTTGCCACTACCGCACGGACAGGGCTCGTTGCGTCCGACGCGCGGCTCGTTGCTTCGCAGTGTTGCCTGCGACTGCGGGGCAGGAACGCTCGCACGGGGTGAAGAAAGTTCTTGAGAGGCCGGTTTGGACGCTGGTTTGTCGGTCAAGGTCTGTGGGGAAATCAAAGGGGTCAGGCCTCTTTGATGTGTTCTTCGGGCACAGGTGGGACTCTCTGACGGCAACGCGGACGCATGGTTGATTCCAAACCGAGTCGGTGGACGATCGATTCCATCCATCCCTCGTCCCCGAATGGTCGGCCACGCTGAACACATTGCCGGACAGCGACCAACTGAGCGTCGGTGAGCGGTGCGTTGACGCGATTCACCCAGTTCGGCAATCGGGTAGGGGCCATGGTGAAAGCAGCTTCGGCTCGGGTTCGGGCGATGGAAGCCAGCTCCAGAGAGAACCCCAGCGCTAATCCTCGGCCCTAGACACAAGGCCAGGAGCGCAACGCGTTTCGCTCGACATATTCGCCGTCAACCAACGGGCGCAAAACCAGGTGATAGTGATTTGGCATAAGAGACCTGACCCAAAACAAAGAGGCCTGACCCCTTTGAGTTCCTTTGGCATGTCAGGAATTGTAATAGAGTCAGAATCACGAATCCCGCATGGCTGCCGGGAACCGGGCCATGCCGGGAACTTGACGAGCACGGTTCCCGTGTGTTACCGTCCAAATGTTTGCCGCTCCCTTGGGGTGCTTGGCGCGCCGCAAGCCCGTGAACGGCTACCCGCGCAGAACTTGCGGACCCTTCCCTCCTGACCTGCACGAGCCAAGCATCATGCGTCCTTCATCGAATCTCTTGGCGATCATCATCGCCGCCTGCGTTTTGGATCAGGCCGTACCGGTGCCGGCAGCGGATCGACTCAACGTCCTGTTTGTGGCTGTCGACGACCTGCGGAACGATCTGGGGTGTTACGGTCATCCGCTGGCCAAGACGCCTCACCTGGACCGGTTTGCCCAGCGCGGCGTGCGGTTCGACCGCGCGTATTGCCAGCAGGCGTTGTGCAATCCCTCGCGCGCTTCGGTGCTGACCGGTCTGCGTCCCGACACGTTGCGAGTCTGGAACTTGCCAACTCACTTTCGTGATGTCCATCCCGATCTGGTCACCCTGCCGCAGCATTTCATCCAGCACGGCTATCACGCGGCCAGCATCGGCAAGATCTTTCACAATTGGGGGCATGCCCTCCAGGGCGATCCTGCCTCGTGGAGCGTGCCGCAACGGATGCATTTCGCCAGCCACTACGCCGACACGCCGCTTCTGGACGGCCAGCGCGACTGGCCGCCCCCGTTGGGACCGCGCCAACGGCTCGAATGCCTCGATGTGCCCGACGACGCCTATTTCGATGGCCAGGTGGCATCGGCCGCGGTCCGGACGCTCGGCGAACTGGCCGAGTCGCCCGCACCGTTCTTTCTGGCCGTTGGGTTCTGGAAACCGCATCTGCCTTTCAACGCCCCGAAACGCTGGTGGGACTTGTACGATCCCAGTTCCATTGCGTTGGCCGAGCATCGCGAGTGGCCGGAAGCCACGCCGCGGGAAGCGTGGCACAACGGCCGGGAATTGCCGGAGCGCGAACCGGGCACGCCGGTGCCCGACGACCAGGCACGACAGCTCCGCCATGGCTACCTGGCCGCGATCAGCTACCTGGACGCGCAGATCGGCCGAGTGCTCGAGGCGCTCGAACAGCTCCGATTGGCCGACCGGACGGTGGTGGTGGTGTGGTCCGACCACGGATTCCATCTGGGAGAACGCGGCCTGTGGTGCAAGACATCCAATTTCGAGTTGGATGCCAGGGTGCCGCTGATCTTTGCCGGCCCCGGGATGGTTCAAGGCGGCACCGCGCAAGGCCTGGTCGAGCTGATCGACATCTACCCGACGCTGGTCGAACTGGCCGGATTGCCCTCGCCCGACAGCCCCCTCCGGCTGGAGGGACGAAGTCTGGTTCCGATCCTGCGAGACCCCTCGCAGCCCGGCAAACCGGCCGCTATCACCCAGCATCCGCGCCCGCCGTACTACGGCAAGGGGCAGCCCGAGTTGATGGGCATCAGCGCGCGGACGGAAAACTGGCGAGTGACTCAGTGGCGCGACTGGGTTACCGGCAGCGTGGTGGCCCGCGAATTGTACGACCATCGCACCGACCCGGACGAGCTGGTCAACCTGGCCGACAACCCGGCGTATGCCGAAATTCTGGCTCAACAGCAGCGCCTGCTGCCACCGCACCGCCCCGACGCCGATGGAAAGAGATCTGACAACTAGCCCGGATTATTTAGCGTGGCAGGACTGGAACGTGGACATTCAGCGTGTCGCTGGCCACGAATCACTCGGAAGTCGGGTAACGGGCGAAGAATTCCTGAACGTACAGCCAATAGGCTCTGTCTCTTCCTCCATCATACAGCACCAGAATGACTGGGAAATACTTTCAACGCCATGATCAACGCGCACTTTCCCCCAAATTCACCTCTTCCCGATGTGAGTCATCACTCGGAAGCATTATCGGGCGCCCGCAGTCTGCATCCCGGCGGTGTCCAGATCGCCTTAGCAGATGGCAGCGCACTACGTCGACGGCCCCGGCCATCGACGGTTCTACTGGATCTACCCTGTGCAAAGTGCACGGAATTGGATGTATTCAACAGGAGATACGCAAAAAAGAAAAACGCCGAAATCTTCAAATTGCGGCTTGACGAACTGGGAACGAATTGCGAGAATCAATATTTGATAATGAATCTCAGTAGCGTTTCTTGGGGCCGGGGCTGTGTTTTGGAGGCGATGCGATGGACGAATGTGCGAGAATCAGGCGGGCCGGCCTGGAGTCTGGAAAGCAATCTTCGGGCGTCGGCGAGGCCGTGAGCCATGCGCCAGTCGTCACCAGCGAAGACCTTCTCAAGGGCGGGCGCGAATTGCAGATCATTCATCAGGGCCAAGTGTATCGTCTTTGTTTGACGCAGAACAACAAATTGATTCTGCAAAAGTGAACTGGGGATGACCGCGAGAAAGGAGAACATGTTTCGTAGCCGAATGCGGTCGGTGTGTAGGCATTCCATGTGTTGATTTTCTTGCCAGCCAGCCCGTCGACCGGCTTTGTGTCCGGTCGGCCCGCCCGCCAGCTCCTCTCTAGCCAACCTTTCCTTGTTCGGGATGCCGGTTTCTTCGGTTCCGCTGCACGTGCGGGCACCGTCCGGCGCGAACTTTGTAGAAAGAGTTACGATGCAAAGTGACAATCCATTTTGTCGCGATATGTTCGCACTGCTTCAGGCGGGCAGTTTTGAAGAAGCGATCGTCCCGGTCACGCAACAGGCATTCGGATTATGCCCGCACACCGGGGTGGGGGCAGGGCACGATGAGGGAAATCGCGAGACATCGTGCCAACGAGGCGAAGCGATTGGCCGGTTTTCGTCTCTTGCCAGGGCATGCTTTTCCGTGCTGTGCCTTGATGTAGGGAAAACCATTCCGGGACAGCGACTCCGACGAATCCACACGAAACGGTCGATCGAGGCGGTCATGCGCGACCCGCTGCCTGGAATGCCGGGCGGCGCCCCCGCTATGCACGGCTGGAGCCGCGTTTGCGTTGACCTCGTGCCCGCGCATGCTGGCCATGCTGTTTCCAGGCGAATGAAAAACGTGAACGAGTTCAGCAGAAGAACAGTCATTACCCGTGCGAAAAAAATCCGCGAAAACTCCGATCCGCACTTGACAAGACCCAAAGGCAGCCTGACAATGCACCTAAAGTGATACTGATTCTCAATTTCGTACACATGCGTGCCGGATATCCAAACCTGAAGATCGCATGAAGAGGGCCGACATGTCCACCGGTGACATTTGCTGTGATCGCGTCAAGGCGCTTCACAACCAGGGACAGTTCGAATCGGCTGCGCACGTCGCCGCCGCGGCTTTGCAAAACCATCCCGACAACCGCCCCCTGTGGGAGCTGTTGGGAATCGCCTGTCACGCCATGAAGGATTTTGAATAGGCGACACGGGCTCTGGAGACCGCGACCCTGCTGGCTCCGCTTTCGCTGTCCGCCCAGATCGCGTTGGCGGGCTGCTATCTGGTTTCTGGGCACGGCGAGGTCGCTCGTGCGATGTACCTGCACCTGGCCGCGGCCCGCGACCGCTTGAATACTCAACTGCTCCGCATGGTTGCCGCAGGTTTGTCGCGGTTGCACGAACTGCACTTGGCGCTGGAGGTTGCCCAGGAGTGGGCGCGGCGCGAGCCGGACGACGAGAACGCCGTGTACGCGGTCGCACACTACATGCGTCTGGTGGAGTATCCCCCGGAGTTAATTCTGCCCGTCGCGCACCACGCGTTCCAATTGGCGCCCCGCCGGATCCGCAACCGCGTCGCACTGGCCCTGCTGCATCACCAGTGCGGGGACTTGTTGGAGGGTTACCGGCTGGTCACCGCCGTTGGCACCGAGCAGTTGATTGGCGCCTGTTGTCCCGCCCGCTTGTTGGGGTTGACCTCGCTGTTCAGTGCGATGGGGGACACGGGACGCCGCGATGCCTGCCGGGCGCGCCGGGCGGAGATCATCAGCGCCCGAACCGAACACGAGTATCCACGAATGAACTAGCCCTGCATCGAACTAACCGCATCCAAGGAGGCTCGATTGACTGCGGAAGGCGGTCCGCGAACGAACGTCCCCTACGTATTTTGTTTTCCATTCTGCCAGCCAGCACGCCGCGCCGCTCTCCTAGCGCAAGCCAGCTAGCCAGCTCCTTTTTCCCAACTCATTTGGTTGCCGCATCGCCGACGCTCGACGAGCATCCTTCGATCGGCGCCAAGGTTTCTTACAGGAGCATTTCCCATGCGAAAGAGACAAGCTGCGTTTACTTTGGTCGAACTGCTGGTCGTGATCGCCAACATCGGCATCCTAATGGCTCTGTTGCTGCCGGCGGTCCAAGCGGCGCGCGAGGCAGCGCGCCGTAGGCAATGCGCGAACAACATGAAGCAGGCCGCACTGGCGCTGCACAATTATCACTCGACGTTCCAACGCTTCCCGGGGATCGGCCCCACGTCGAACACCGCGTTCTCGGTCCAGGCCCAGATCCTGCCCTACGCGGAACAGCAGAACCTGGTGGATCTGATCGATTTCCAGTCGCCGATCTATACCGGAGGCGGGCATGCGGGCCCTGCGACGATCCATCCGAATAACGAACGGGCAGCCCAATACCTGGTGCCCATGTTCCGCTGCCCCAGCGATGGCCAGACGGATCTGTTCGATTTAACGGACTGCAATCCCGCGCTGGGCCAGGCCTATCGAGGCACGAACCTGGTGGTCTCCACCGGCTCAGGG
>SKVE01000615.1 GCA_007129635.1 Planctomycetaceae bacterium | reverse complement strand
GAGGCTTTTGCTGCCGACTCGCCCCAGTTACGCTTGGTGTTCCTGCCGAATCCCAACAGCCCGTCCGGTACACTGGTCTCGCAGGACGCCATCCGCGATCTCGCCTCGCGATTGGCCTGCCCATTGTTGGTGGACGAAGCCTATGCGGATTTCGCGCCATCAAACTGCCTGGACCTGGTCAGGGAAAACGAACGCATCTTCGTGTCGCGGACGTTCAGCAAGTCGTATGCGTTGGCCGGCTTGCGGTTCGGTTTCCTGGTCGGCCAACCGCATGCCATCGCGAAACTGGCCAAGGTCAAGGACTCGTATAACTGCGATGCCCTGTCCATCGCGGGGGCCACCGCAGCGATCGATGACCAGGCATGGTTGCGCGACAATGTCGCCAAGATCATCGCCACTCGCGAGCGACTGGTCGCTGGACTGGATGCCCTGGGGTTCGAAAGCGTCCCGTCTCATGCCAACTTTCTCTGGACGCAGCATCCCAAGCGATCCGCTGAGAACTTGTACCAGCAACTGAAGAAGAATCGAGTGCTAGTCCGCTATATGAACTATTCCGGCTGGGGGGATGGCTTGCGGATCAGCGTCGGCACCGACGAACAGATCGATGCCTGTCTGGCCTTATTAAAAACCATGGTGTAACGCAATGAACCGAACCGCAACCATCGACCGAACGACGGCCGAGACGCAGATTCATCTGGAATTGAACCTGGACGGCACCGGTCGCTCTCAGATCCTGACCGGCGTCGGGTTCCTGGATCACATGCTCGATCTATTCGCCCGTCACGGGGCATTCGACCTGCGTATCGAAGCCACGGGCGACTTGCATGTGGACGACCACCACACGGTAGAAGATGTGGGCATCTGTTTGGGGCAGGCCGTACGTCAAGCCCTGGGTGACAAAGCAGGCATCCGCCGCTACGGGCACTTTACCCTGCCCATGGAAGAAACCCTGGTCACCGCAGCGACCGATTTGAGCGGCCGGTACTTTTTGGTATTTCAGGCGGACATGCCCTCAGCCAAGATCGGAACGTTCGACAGTGAGCTGATCGAGGATTTTTGGCAAGCCATGGCAGCCAACACGCTTTGTAACCTGCACATCTTGCTCCATCACGGCCGCAACACGCATCACATTAGCGAAGCGATCTTCAAGGCAACCGCACGCGCGCTGCGAATGGCGGTGGAACCCGATTCCCGCATCACCAGCATTCCCAGCACCAAAGGGACGCTCAGCGACTGAATCACATCCCTTCAGATCATTGTTAAAAACACTTGGATGTGTTCTCATGCCGCGAAGGCACTCATTTCAGTAGCTACCATTGTGGCCAGAAAGAAGGGATGCATCATCTGTGAGGGCCGATGGGTTCTATTGTTGGGCTAATCCTTAGGAATCCAACGGTGCCGTCCAAAACCTCCCTTTTTCTCTACAGTCTCAGGTAACATGACAGGCTGAGTAGGTTATAGTAGGATAGTTGGTTCCGGCGAACTCGGCGATCGCCGGAAAGTAAATCGGTTGTTTTGATAAATCCTGTCAGATGGGCTGGCGAGGCATGGACGACTGGCGCAACGCGTTGAACACGGCGTATCTCGAGCGGTTGTACGCCGACTATATCAGCGATCCGGAAAACGTTTCTCCAGACTGGAGGCAATGGTTTGAATCCCTAAACGAAGGGGCGGGGCAAAACAATCATGCTCCCTTGGGACCGTCGTTCGCTCCGGCGACGATCTTCAGACCGCCTTCCGGTAGCGATTCGGCTGCGATGGAGGACAAGCTCCATCTGGCTCGGCTTCAAGAGCGTTTCGACATCCTGGTTCGAAATTACCGGGTGCGCGGGCACATCATCGCGAGGGTCGATCCGCTGGGTCGTCGGAATCCTCGACCGTTCGAGCTGGACTTGGACTACTACGGGATCACCCAGGCGGATTTGGATTCGCAGGTGTCGACCAAGGCCATTCGCGGATCGAACGTGCAGACGTTGGGCGAGGTGATCGAGCGACTGGAGGAGAGCTACTGCGGTGCGATCGGTGCCCAATTCATGCACATCGACGAATTGGAGACCCGACGCTGGTTGCAGCGCCGGATGGAGAACCGCGAGCATCGGTTGCGTTTGAACTACCAGCAGCAAGTCCGGATCTTGACCAAGTTGACCGATGCGGTGATCTTCGAGCAGTTCGTTCGCACGAAATACGTCGGCATGAAGACGTTTTCCTTGGAAGGAGCCGAGACGGTCATCCCGTTGTTGGATCTGGCCATCGAAAAACTGGCTCTGCAGGGCGTCCGCGAGATCGTGATGGGCATGGCTCACCGCGGCCGCTTGAACGTGCTGGCCAATGTTTTGGGCAAGCACTACCACGACATTTTCCGCGAGTTCGAAGACGTCGATGCCTCCCTGAATAACAATCGGGGCGATGTAAAATATCATTTGGGTTATCACAATTACTGCACGACGGCGACGGGTCACGAGGTTCATATCTCGTTGGGCTTCAATCCGTCCCATTTGGAGTTTGTCAATACGGTGACGTTGGGGCGATGTCGCGGCAAGCAGGACCGTTTCGGCGACACGCAGCGCAAGGTGGCGGCGACGTTGCTGATCCACGGGGATGCGGCGTTTGCGGGCGAGGGGATCGTGCAGGAGACGCTGAACTTGAGTCAACTGCCTGACTATGCGGTCGGCGGGACGATTCACGTCATCATCAACAATCAAATCGGTTTCACGACACCGCCCCACGAAGGACGATCGTGCGTCTATGCCACCGACGTGGCGAAAATGTTGCAGATCCCAATTTTCCACGTCAACGGCGAGGACCCCGAGGCGGTGGCTCAAGTCGTGGACATGGCATTGGACTTTCGAGCCGCATTCCGGCGCGACGTGGTGATCGACATGTACAGCTTCCGGCGTTGGGGACACAACGAGGGCGATGAACCAGCGTTCACCCAACCGCTGATGTACACGGCGATCGAAAAGCGGCCGACGGTCCGACAGGGTTACCTGAACCAATTGATGCAGTTGGGAATGGTCTCGCAAGACGAAGCGGACGATATCGCCGAACGACGCTACGAGATCCTCGAGCAGGAACTCAAGCTGGCTCGGCGTAGCGATTATTCGCCAAATCCGGGGACACTCGAAACGATGTGGCAAGGCTACATCGGCCAGGCGGATAGCTCGGTCGACGAGGTGGATACGGGGGTCGATCGTGAAGATCTGTCTCGCTATATGGAGCGACTGGCTACGGTTCCAGAAGATTTTCACGTGCATAAGAAACTGCGGCGAGTGCTGAACAACCGTCGCGCGATGGGCACCGGTGACAAGCCGCTGGATTGGGCGTCCGCAGAACTGCTGGCCTTGAGTTCGGTCCTGGCCGAAGGCTATCGCGTGCGGTTTTCCGGCCAGGATTCTCAGCGGGGAACCTTCAGCCAACGGCATGCGGTGCTGCACGATACGACCGACGGTCGTTCGTACATGTCCCTGCGGGATATCTGTCCGGATCAGGCGACGGTCGAAATGATCAACAGCCCGTTGTCCGAGGCGGGGGTGTTGGGATTCGAGTATGGGTACAGCCTGGTCTTTCCGGATGGGCTGGTGATCTGGGAAGCGCAGTTCGGCGATTTTGCCAACGCGGCCCAAGTGATCATCGACCAATTCATCGCCAGTGCCGAAGACAAATGGCGGCATCTCAGCGGCTTGGTCATGCTGCTGCCTCACGGTTTCGAGGGGCAGGGGCCGGAACACTCCAGCGCTCGATTGGAACGTTTCCTGGTTCTTGCCGCCGAAGACAACATGCAGATCGTCATGCCCAGCACGCCGGCCCAGCATTTTCATGCGTTGCGACGTCAGGTGATGCGGCCTTGGCGCAAGCCGTTGGTCGTGTTCACACCCAAGAGTCTCTTGCGTCATCCGCGGACGGTTTCGGAACTGGACGATTTTGCGACCGGCCGGTTCCAGCGCGTACTGCCCGATCCCGACAGCGACCCGAAACACGTCCAGCGTGTGCTGCTGTGCAGCGGCAAGATGTACTACGATCTGGACGAGGCGCGACGTAAACTTGAACGACACGATGTGGCCTTGGTGCGGCTGGAACAATTCTATCCGCTGCCCGATGTCCATGTGTTGGACGCCTTGAACGTTTATGGCGAGGGGACTCCGGTTTATTGGGTCCAAGAGGAACCTGAGAATATGGGCGCCTGGGGTTTTCTTCGCTGGCGTTTGGGCGAGAAGCTGCAAGACCGTTATCCGTTTGCCGGGATCACGCGGCCAGCGTCCGCCAGTCCGGCTACGGGGTCGAGTAGTTCGCATCGTGCGGAACAACAGGTGTTGATCGAAAAAGCGTTCGGCGAAATGGTCTGACGCGATCGGACGTTTTGGTTGAAATACGAGTTCTCAATCCTTCGAAGGCGAGCAAAACGGCAATGGTGCACGAACTGAAGATTCCACAAGCGGGTGAATCGATCCAGGAAGTCCAGATCGGTCAGTGGTTCAAACGCGAAGGCCAATGGGTCGAACTGGACGAGACGCTGGTCGAACTGGAGACGGACAAGGCCAGCATGGAATTGTCGGCACCTGCGGCCGGCGTGCTGACCAAGATCCTGAAAGTCGAGGGCGACCCGGCGGAGATCGACGAGGTGATCGCGCTGATCGACGAGAATGCCTCCGTCGGACAGAAAGCATCGGCGGAGTCGGAGCCAGGACCGCTGCCCAAGCCGATCGTGATCATGCCTGCCGCTCAACGGTTGCTGGCCGAACACGGGCTGCAAGGTCGCGAAGTCGAAGCGACGGGACCCGGCGGCCGACTGCTGAAAGAAGACGTACTGCGACACCTCGAACAATCCCCGGAAGCCGATCCCGGCAAAGCTACGGAAAAGAGCGTCGCGGCTTCGACTCCCGCAGAATCGCCGCCCGCAGAAGCGCCGCCAACAGCATCACCGCCAGCAGCATCACCCAGTGCTGAATCGACGCCCGCTGAACCAGCAAGGAAGGAAGCGACATCCACAACGGCTGCTGCCGCCCCGAAGGCCCCTTCCACGACTCAGGATACAACGGCAGCCAAGGCTCCCGAACCGTCCTCGCCGCCTCCTGTTCGAAAGGAATCGCCTCCGCAAGACAGAGTGACGGCAACCGAAGGGGCTCGGCAGGAAGAGGCCGTGCCGATGAGCCTGATCCGACGACGCATCGGCGTACGTTTGGTCCAGGCTCAACACGAGGCGGCGCTGCTGACGACGTTCAACGAAATCGATATGTCGGCCGTGTTGCAGATGCGAAAGGACTATCGCCAGCGCTTCGAAGAAAAATTCCAGTGCAAGCTGGGATTCATGTCGTTCTTTACCAAGGCGACGATCGAGGCGCTGAAGGAATTCCCCGCGTCGAACGCCGAAGTGCGGGGTCGCGAGATCGTCTATCGGAATTTCTACGATGTGGGCATCGCCATCGGGAGCGGTCGTGGGTTGGTCGTTCCCGTGATTCGCAATGCGGAACGGTTGAGTTTCGCCGAGATCGAACTGCAGATCCTCGACTTTGCCAAACGCGCCGAACAGAACAAGCTTCGACCGGAAGACATGACGGGCGGGACGTTCACGATCACCAATGGCGGCGTGTACGGTTCCCTGCTGTCGACACCCATCATCAATCCGCCCCAAAGCGGCGTGTTGGGACTGCATGCGATTCAGGAACGGCCGATTGCCGATCAGGGGCAGGTGGTGATCCGGCCGATGATGTACGTCGCGCTGACCTACGATCACCGCATCGTCGATGGTCGTGAGGCGGTGACGTTCCTGCGGCGCATCAAAGAGATTATCGAACAGCCAGCGCGGATGCTGCTGGAGGTCTGACCGACAATCATCCACCCGATTTCTAACCTTTGCTACGGAATAAGACGGTGACTGAGCATTCTTTCGACCTGGTGGTCCTGGGCGGCGGACCCGGCGGATATGTCGCGGCGATCCGCGCAGCCCAACTGGGCTGGTCCGTTGCCTGCATCGACGAAAACGATCAACTGGGCGGCACGTGCTTGCGCGTCGGGTGCATTCCGAGTAAAGCGTTGCTGGAGTCCAGCCAACGCTATCACGAAGCGCTCCATGGATTGGCTCAACACGGGGTAAAGGTCGAATCCCTCGACCTGGATCTCGCGCAAATGCATCGCCGCAAGACCCAGATCGTCAAGACCCTGGCGCAGGGGATCGACGGACTTTTCAAAAAAGGCAAAGTCACGCGGTTCCTGGGACGCGGCCGTCTGGATGGCCCCGGCAGAATTATCGTCACCAGCCAGGAGGGCGAACGTTCCTTGACCGCCAAAGATATCCTGATCGCCACCGGCAGCCGCCCCGCTCCGCTGCCCGGCGTAGAAGTGGATGGCGATCGCATCGGGACCAGCACCGAGGCCTTGGCGTACGATCGCGTCCCGATGCATCTGGTGGTGATCGGTGCCGGCTACATCGGCTTGGAACTGGGCAGCGTCTGGCGGCGATTGGGCGCGCGGGTCACGGTGCTGGAAGCCCTTGATCGGATCTTGCCCGGCATGGATTTGGAAATCGCCCAAGCGGCTCATCAAATCTTTAAGAAGCAGGGCATCGAATTCCGGCTGCAGACCCGCGTGCAACAGGCGGTGGTCCAGGACGATCGGTGCGTCGTGCGATGCGCAGATGCCGATCCGATCGAAGCGGATCGCGTTTTGCTGGCGATTGGTCGCGTTCCCAATACGGACGACCTAGGATTGGAGCGGGTAGGAATCCAGGTGGATCGGCGGGGCGAGATCGAGGTCGCGGAGAATTTTGCCACGAAGGTGCCGGGAATCTACGCGATCGGCGACTGTATCCAAGGTCCCAAGCTGGCCCACAAAGCCTCCCACGAAGCTTTGGCGTGTATCGAAACACTGGCGGGTGGGTACGGGCACATGGACTATAACACGATCCCCGGCGTCGTTTACACCCACCCGGAACTGGCCGCTGTGGGGCAGACCGAAGAGCAATTGAAGGAGGAAGGTCGCGAGTATCGACGAGGCGTCTTTCCGATGATGGCCAGCGGCCGTGCACAGACGCTGGGCGAAACGGACGGCAAGGTCAAGATCCTGGCCGATGCACAGACCGATCGCGTACTGGGTGTGCACATCCTGGGGGCTCGAGCTGGCGATTTGATCGCCGAGGCGGCGGCGGCCATGTCCTTCGGTGCCAGCAGCGAAGATCTCTCGCATTTGTGCCACGCCCATCCCACGCTGGCCGAATCCCTGGGCGAAGCCGCACTAGCGGTGCACCAGCGAGCCATCCACATCCCCGCGACAACGTCCGCCCGGACTGTCGGTGGCGGTTGAGAAGTGAACCGCTTTCGCGGTCCCGCCGACCCTTGATTGAATCTATGCCGAACTACTGGGGACACACATAAATACTGGAAAAAAACGGGGGACACACATATATACTATTGAAAACTGATCCGAGTTTGGTAGAATCGAGAGTTCAAGGTGGTTTGACGGTTCGCTTGAAGGAGGTTGCTATGGCTCGTTTAGCTCGCGTGGAAGTTTTTTCGCCCGATGAAATTGCCATCGTACATGTATTAAATAGGACGGTTCGGAGATGTTTCCTGATGGGGAACGATCCGTTGACGGGCCAGAACTTCGATCACCGCAAAGTGTGGATGGAGGAGGAGTTGCAGCATCTGGCTGCGCATTTCGGCATCGATCTGCTCTGCTACGCCATCCTCTCGAATCACTT
>SKVE01000856.1 GCA_007129635.1 Planctomycetaceae bacterium | reverse complement strand
TGTTCAAGCTATTTCTGCGAGGTCGCTTAACGCGGGCGGCGGCGCAACGGTCGACCGTCCGCCGAATCGATGTGGAACCGATTCGCATCGACCATTAGAATACGTTCTGCGGGTGGCGTCTCGAAGAGGGGGATGTGCGATTGCCGAGCGATGCGAGCTGCCTGTCGATCTTCCATGGGCCGGAAACGGCCGTCGTCGCGTTCTAGTTTTCTGTTTGCTGCGATCGAAGGATCGCGACTTTTTTAGAAGTGAGCCTCAGCATGATCAAGATTATCGAGAGTGGTTGGCGCGGCGTGGTCGCCTACTTTGTCGCAGGGTTGCTGGCGATCTTGCCGCTGGTTCTGACCGTGGCCATCGTCGTCTGGGTGACGACGTTTTTGAGGGATTTTTTGGGTCCGGGCACGCTGGTTGGTCGAGCTTTGGCGTCGGTTGGTTTGCGGCTGGGCTCGCAGGGAGTGCTAGCGTATCTGATCGGTTGGATCGTTGTGTTAGCAGCTCTGCTGGGATTGGGGATCCTGGTCAAGTTGGGCGCAAAGCGACTATTCCATCAGTTGGTGGACCAATTGTTTTTACGAGTCCCGATCATCGGCAGCTTGTACAGCAGCCTGAAACAGTTGGTCGAGATGTTCGACCACCAGCAGGAGAGCGATTTGAAGGCGATGAGTGTGGTATTCTGTCATTTCGGCAGCTACGACGGTCCCGGCGTCTTGGCCCTGATGCCGTCGCCCGCACCCATCAAGATTGAAGGGCGAGATCACCATGTGGTCGTGATTCCGACCGCCCCAGTGCCCTTCGGAGGTGGGTTGCTGTTTGTGCCCGTCCAGTTGGTCAAGCCGCTTGACATGTCGGTCGACCATTTCATGAGCATCTACGTTTCGATGGGCGTCACGGCTCCGGAATTCATGAACCGTCACCTGGTCAATAGACTCGCCGCCCAGAAATGATTAGAATGCCGTCCGCCAGGGTCAGGGTTGGCGCTTGCGGCATCGCCGGGCCGGTTGGGCCGAGCTGATGCATCTGGCATGGGGGCGGAGAGGGCTTCTTTCCGCATCGTTTGTTGGTGGCTGCCAGGCCGCTTTTGGATCGATCAGGTGGGAGTGGAAGACAATGACGAAGATGCGTGTGGGTATTCTTGGCGCGACGGGGATGGTGGGGCAGCGTTTTGTCCATCTGCTGGGTAACCATCCTTGGTTCGAGGTGGTGGCGGTGGCCGCCAGTCCTCGGTCGGCAGGCAAGACTTACGAGCAGGCGGTGGCAGGTCGCTGGGCGATGCCGTCGGAGATCCCGGCCGCGGTGGCTTCGATGGTTGTGGCCGACGTGCAAGCGGTCCAGGCGGTCAGTGACCAGGTGGACTTCGTGTTCAGTGCCTTGGACATGGATAAACAGGCGATTCGCGACTTGGAGGACGACTATGCGCGACACGAATGCCCCGTCGTCTCGAACAACTCGGCTCATCGCTGGACGCCCGATGTCCCGATGATCATGCCGGAGATCAATCCCGACCATCTGGAGGTCCTTTCCGCGCAGCGCCGCCGATTGGGAACGCAACGCGGCTTTGTGGTGGTCAAGCCGAATTGTTCGATCCAGCCGTACGTCCCGGCACTTCACGCGTTGGCCGATCACCAACCGACGCGGGCTGTCATCTGCACCTACCAGGCGGTCTCCGGTGCCGGAAAAACCATGGCGACGTGGCCCGAGATGGTCGACAACATCATCCCGTACATCGGCGGCGAAGAGGAGAAGAGCGAGCGTGAGCCGCTGAAGATCTGGGGCCGGATCGAGAACGACGAAATCGTTTCCGCCAGCGGTCCGGTCCTGTCGGCTCAATGCATCCGTGTACCGGTCTCGGACGGGCACCTGGCTGCCGTATCGGTTAGCTTCGAGAAGAAGCCCTCGCGGGATCTGATCCTCGAGCGTTGGGCGGCGTTCGCAGGCAAACCGCAGTCGCTGCAATTGCCCTCGGCGCCGCAACCCATGCTGCAATATTTCGACCAGGACAATCGGCCGCAAACCAAGCTGGATCGCGATCTGGGCGACGGGATGGCCGTGGCGGTTGGTCGGCTGCGCGAGGATGTGGTGTTCGATTACAAGTTCATCGCTCTTAGTCACAACACAGTGCGTGGCGCTGCGGGCGGTGCGGTGTTGATCGCGGAACTGCTGAAGGCCGAAGGGCGGCTGGACTGAGGTCATCGCCCAGGTTCGTGGGAGGGAACAAGCAGCCCTCTCGGCGAAACCACTTGCCCTGGAAGATGGGTTGTTCTGTGGATTATGGTTGCCGGAACGGCGCTGAGCCTCTACAGTGAACGGTAACGCGTAGGGTGCGGCGCGGGCCCTGACAACCATTCGATCCGAACGCTCGAAAACCATCCAAGGAGTCCACGCATGTCTTCTCCATTCAATCGACGCCATTTCGTTCAGTCCTCTGCCAGCGCAGCAGCGCTGGCGGGAATCAGCCGCTTGCCGGGGTCCCTGGCGGGTGCCAGAGCCATGGGGGCGCAACCTTCGGTGCAGGGCGGTATTGTTCCGCTTCAAGACGATGTCGAACCGTTAGTGAGATTGTTGGAAGATACACCGCGCGAACGCTTGCTGGAGCAGGTGGCCGCGCGGGTCCGAGAAGGACTGAGCTACCAGCAGATCCTCACGGCGCTGCAGTTGGCTGGTGTCCGCAACGTGGAGCCGCGGCCCAGCGTAGGATTCAAGTTCCACAGCGTGTTGGTCGTCTATTCGGCTCATCAAGCCAGCACCGGCGGCGCCGACCAGCACCGCTGGCTACCGATTTTCTGGGCCTTGGATTATTTCAAAGCCACGCAGGCCCAGGACGCGCGCGAAGGCGATTGGACGATGGCACCGGTGGACGAAGCCGCCGTGCCGCCCGCCGAACGGGCTTCGCAATCGTTCATCGAAGCCATGGACCGCTGGGACGAAGCCCAAGCGGACGTGGCGGTCGCCTCGCTGGCTCGCCACTTCGGCGCTCAATCGGTCTTCGATCATTTTGCGCGATATGCCGGACGCGATTACCGGTCCATCGGCCACAAGGCGATTTTTGTCTCCAACGCCTGGCGGACCTTGCAATGTTCGAGTTGGCGGTTTGCCGAGCCCGTCTTGCGGTCGTTGGCTTATGCGTTGTTGAACCACACGGGCGAGGGCAACCCGTCCCAGAACGATTACGAAGCCGATCGTCCGTGGCGAGAGAACCAGGAATTGGTGACCAAGATTCGGGCGGATTGGCCCGAGGGTCGATTGGACGATCAGGCGACGGTGGAATTGTTGAGCGCGCTGCGCGACGATTCGTCCAGCGAGGTTTGCCGCTTGGCGGTCAAGATGTTGAACGAAGGCGTTTCTCCTCAATCTTTGTGGGATGCCGTTTTCGTGGGTGCGGGCGAGTTGCTGATACGTCAGCCGGCCATCGTTGCCTTGCATGCATCGACCACGACCAACGCCCTGCACTACCTGTACACCGCCTCGGCGGACGACCGTAATCGTCGTCTGCTGTTGCTGCAGAACCTGGCGTTTTTGCCGATGTTCCGCCAGTCGATGCACGGTCGAGGTCGCGTGCAGGACATCCGCATCGACCAGTTGCAGGCGGCAGAGACGGCGGAGTCGCCCGCAGCTCAGGTCGAAGCCATCTTTGCCGATGTGGGCCGCGATGCAGCGTCTGCCGCGCGGCGGACGTTGGCCTATGCCCAGGACGACCCGATGGCTTTGGAGTTCGTCCGCAAGGCCCGTGAACTGGTGGCGTTGAAGTCGCGCACCTCGCACGACTTCAAGTACAGCTCGGCCGTGTTAGAAGATTACGCCAGCATTTCGCCCGCCTGGCGGCCCGCACATTTGGCCTCGACGGTCTACATGCTGCTGGGAACCAACCAAGCTGACAATCCGCTGGTTGGACGAACCTTCGAGGCACTGGCGTAAGGACCGAGCAGCGAACGGGAACAGGCCACTTCCATCTGCTTGGCTGGCGTCGTTGTTTCGCCGCTTGGGCCGATCTGCTATGATCATGGCAGAAGGAGGAGGTGCGTGATGATGATCGGAGTGCCTAAAGAGATCCTGCAACAAGAGGGTCGAGTCGCGGCGATTCCCGAGACGGTGCGGGAGTATGTGTCGATGGGATTCGAAGTCCTCGTCCAGTCAGCGGCTGGTCGCGCATCGCTGCACGAGGATGATGCGTACGTCGACGCGGGAGCAAAGGTCGTTCAGGATGCTCGGCAGTTGCTGGGGACTGCTGACGTGATCCTGAAAGTCAAACAGCCATGGTCCTGCGAATCGGCCGGGTACCACGAAGCGGAAGCGATGCGAGCGGGCGCCGTCTTGATCGCCTTCCTGCACCCAGCCGCCCCGGTCAATCATGATACGATCTCGATGCTCGCTCGCCGGAACGTGACCGCGTTCAGCATGGACGCGGTCCCCCGTATCTCGCGAGCTCAACAGATGGACGCCTTGACGTCGATGAGTACGATCTCGGGCTACAAGGCCATGCTGATCGCCGCGAATCACTTCCCCAAGTTCATTCCGATGACCGGCACCACGATCGGCACCATCAAGCCGGCCAAGATCCTGATCGTCGGAGCGGGCGTCGTGGGACTGCAGGCCATCGCGACGGCGAAACGATTGGGCGGCACCGTGACCGCTGTCGATACGCGCGAAGAAGCTCGTCAGTCAGCGGGCAGCCTGGGCGCAAAGGTCGCGGGCTTCGAGGTCCCGGCGGATCTGGTCGTCGGACCGGACGGGCGCGCCCGAGCGCTGCCTGCCGAGTGGTTAGCAAAGGAACGGGCCGCGCTGACGCCGCTGGTGCAGCAAGCCGACATCGTGATCCTGGGTGCTTTGGTTCCCGGTGAGGTCGCTCCGCTGCTGGTGACCGAGTCGATGGTGGCCGAAATGAAACCCGGCTCGATCATCCTGGACGTGGCCATCGATCAGGGCGGCAACTGCGAATTGACACCGACCGGCGGACAGATCGATCGCCATGGAGTGACGATCATGGGACTCTGGAATATTCCTGGTTCGGTGCCCGTGCATGGAAGCTGGTTGTACAGCCACAACGTCATGCACTATGTGAAGAACCTGTTCAAAAAAGGGCTCTCGTCGATGGATTTGGACGACCCGATCTGTCGCGAGTCGTTGGTCACCCACCAGGGCGAAATCCACCATGCCGGAACTCGCAGAGCGATGGGCCTGGCCTGACGCCGCCAGAGTCTTGTGCCCGCCACCGCGCAAAGCCGATCAGGTTTGGTCCGGATCGCCCGAGAAGATCTCGCAATCCGGCAACGCTTGACGCAAGCGTTCCGCGCCGGCTTCGGTCACACCGGTCCGCGTCACGTGCAGGGTGCGTAGGGTCGTCAGTTGACTGAGGTGATCGATGGCCGCGTCGGTGATCGTCGTGCGTCCGAGATGCAGGAATTCGAGTTGTTCCAGCGCGGCCAGTTTCGCTAGGCCCGCGTCGGTCACCTGCGTGTTGTCCAGGTTCAGCCGCGTCAGCCCCGTCATCGAATGCAGCACGTCCAAGCCTGCGTCGGTCACCTGGGTGGTATACAGGTTCAAATCCTTCAGTTGCGGCAGTTTTGCCAGGTGGGTCAGGCCAGCGTCGGTGATCGCCGTCTGGCTGACATTCAAATTGACCAAGGTCGTGCAAGCTGCCAGATGTTCGAGCCCCGCGTCGGTGATTTCGGTACCGGCCAACCGCAACTGTTTCAATTCGGGCAGGCTGGCGATGGCTTCAACCCCGGCGTCGGTGACGGCGACCCCGTCCAGCAGCAGTTCTTCCAGACGGCGAGCCGAAGCGATATGTCGCATTCCTTCATCGGTTACCTCGGTCAAGTCCAACCCCAGGACAAGCAGGCGTGGCAGTTGGACCAGATGGATGACGCCATCGTCGCCGACCGCGCATCGAGTCAACCTGACGTTCCTCAGAAATTCCTGGCCCACCAAGCGTTGGAGCTCCGCATCGGTGATCTCGGTGTCTGAAAAATCGACCAGTATCAAGCGGCCTTCACCGTCCTGACGCAGCCTGCCGCCTTTCTGTTGGATCCAGTCCACCAGTTCGTCGACAGCCTCGGGCGTTTGGTCGTCTGTTGGCGACGGACCGTCGGGGGCTACGTCCTTGTCCCCCGGAACCTGGGCAGGCGGTTCGACTGGTGTTGGCGGCCTTTCGGAACCGCAACCGACGAACCCGGCCAGCAAAATGACAGGCAGGAAAATGGCAGGCAACCAGAGCGCTCGCATCCACTTCATCTCATGCTCCCTTCCCGAAAACCACGGGGATTGGTCGATCATTGTTTCGGTGAAGGGATGGTACCACCTACCACGTTGAACGTCAATGAATGAACGATGTTCGAAATCAAGTGAAGACGCGACAAATGGAACACGTCATCCCCGATTCCGTAGCGTCTTCCCGCGTTCCTTAGCAACGTTCGAGAAATAACTGACGCGCTTTCTGCCCCCTCACCCTGCCCTCTCCCACGAGGGGCGAGGGGACATTGGACAGTTATTTCTCGAACGGTGCTTAAGCAGTGGGGACCCTCAGACGAAGCTGCAGATGCTCGATGGCTCGATGCAAAGGGGGATCGAAGAAACCGTTGGACTCATCGTCTTCTTCTTGGACATCGCCATTTGACTTCTCCGGCCGGAAGCCGTCACGGCGACGCCGATCGCGGCGGATGCGATCGGCCTCCTCCTCCGTCAACTCGATATGAAAACCTTCGTCCGGTCGCACGCCCCAATCGTCGTCTTCGGTGGCGTCGGACAAGCGATGGATGTTCTTGCCGTTGGGACGCCAGTAGCTGGCGGTGGTTAATTTCAATGCCGCGCGACCACCTTCCAAAGGGATCACGTTCTGCACGGTGCCCTTGCCCCAGGTACGCTCGCCGATGACGATCGCGCGTCCGTAATCCTGCAAACAGGCGGCGACAATCTCGCTGGCACTGGCCGAATAGCCGTTGACCAGGACGACCATCGGTATCTCGGGCGGCACCAACATGGGCGCTCGAGCCGAATAGGCCCGGAACGTCTGACCCTCGCGGCCTCGCGTGCTGACAACGACTCCCTGGTCGATGAACAGATCGCATGTACTCACCGCCGAACTCAACAGGCCCCCCGCGTTGTCTCGTAAATCCAAGATCAACGCCTCGAAATCGTGATTGCGAATCGTTTCGGTCAACTCTTCGACCGACCGCTCGCCGAAATTCACCAGCCGAATGTAAAGGATCCGCGGCTCGTCTTCCAAAGGAAACAACCACCCTCCGTTTGGATCGCGGCGGTCGCCCAATACCGATTCCAGGGGGATAATCGCCCGTTTGATCACCATCTGTTCTGGTTCGTCTGCGCCGGCGTGCAGGATGCTTAACCGAACCTTATCGCCAGGTCGGCCCCGCATCAGTTTCACCGCGCGTTGCAACGACATGCCTTCGGTGTCCTGGCCGTCGATCGCCAAAATCGTATCGCCCGCCTTCAGCCCAGCTCGAAACGCGGGCGTGTCCACCAAAGGAGTCATCACGGTCAACCGATTGGTTTCCGGATTGATCTCGACCATGATCCCGATCCCGCCAAATTCTTGATTCAATCCCTCCTCGAAATACGTATACTGTTCAGGGCCGATGTAGTCGGAGTACTGATCCAACGCTTCGACCATGCCGCGCATCGCGCCTTCATAAAGCTGCCGATAGCTGACATCTTCCAGATAGTTGCTGGTCACGACGTTCATG
>SKVE01000717.1 GCA_007129635.1 Planctomycetaceae bacterium | reverse complement strand
GACCGGGACAGATCGTATTTCTCGTCGAACCGATCGGCGTATCCGAACGTTTCGTCACGTGAATTCAGTTGGTCGGCCGTGACATCCGGCCCCAGGAACGGGCGGCCATCGACGTGCTCGGGTAGCGGTGCACCTGCCAGATGGATCAGTGTCGGGCCGAAATCCACAAAGCTGACGAACCCTGGCACGCGACTGCCCTGCGGCAGCGGAGACAAGGATTTCCAGTTCTCCGGGACATAGACGACCAACGGCACATGCAAGCCGGTTTCGAACAGATAGCCTTTGCTTCCCGGCAACACACCGCCATGATCGCCGAAGTAGAATACGAACGTGTCCTCCAAGAGTCCGTCTTCTTCCAATTGAGCCATCATACGACCGACGATTTCATCGACGTCGCGCATGCGATCCAGGTAGCGAGCATGCGTGTATCGGAACCAGGCCGTGTCAGGATGGTGCGGCGACAGGACGACCGAATCAGGATCGGTCTTCAACGCAGCGGGCTCGATCTGTTCGACCGGAAAGTGCAAAGAACTCTCGTGCGATACGGGAAACGACTGCATGTGGAAGAAAGGCGTGTCCGGTTCGGGCCGATTTCGCCAAGTGGCCTTGCGACTGGATTCGTCCCAGACGCCCGCGCCCGCTGGTGTGTTGTAATCGGTTTTGACGTGGTTGGTCGTGTAGTATCCGGCTTGACGCAAGTAGAAGGGAAACATGCGCCAATCCTCGGGCAATTGGGCCGGGCGGATGCGTCGATGGAACTGAGTCCCGTTGCGTGGCGCGTACATCCCGGTGGCCAGCGTCGTTCGTGCGACCGAGCAGACGGGCGAATTCGAGAAGGCACGATCAAAGACCAGGCCCCGTTCGGCCAAGCTTTGGATATTCGGCGTCGGTGCGCCCGTCGGATAGAACATTCGCATGTAGTGAATCGAGTTGTCTTCCGAGACGATCCAGACAAAGTTCGGGCGATCCGCACCGTTCAGGGTGCCGTTCCCAACGATCGGCAGGACGATTGTGCCCAGCAGGAAGACCAGCAGGAGCATGCGAATTGGCATGAGACGACCTTTCGTGCAACAGCGAGGGGCGGTGGGTGGTCGAGCCGCCCTGAATTTAGTTGGCGGCACCGCCGCCCTGTGGATAAGACGCTAACCCGTCACGGCTCGAACGTCAAGTAGCAGGAACCCCGGGGGGCTCATGGGAATTTCAGCAATCCGAAGCCCTCCGGTCGAATGTCGGGCGACGCCGGTTGGTTCCAGGATTGAAAGCCACCGCCCGGTGCGATCCGCTGCACTCCGATGGCCCAGTACTGATGACTGTCCGGTGGATGCTCGACCAATGCTTCCCAAGGAATCGCACACTCGACGGTCCACGAAACATCATCCTCGGCCGCCGCCACATACCACTGAGGTTGCCAGGCGGGGGAACCCAGGCATTCGTCGCGCACCCACCCTCGATGATCGATGACCAACCGGTAGTAGGTCGCATAGTCTCGATCGATATCGATCAAGATCTCGATGCGATCCCGTCGACTCAAATCCGGATCGCGAGGACGCGTTTCGCTGCTGGACGGATAGGCCAACCCCGGGACTTTGCGACAATTGGCCGCGATGTAAAGGTATTGGTCGTCGCGAGCCAAGAGGACAGCGGCGGGCCAGCGTGCGTCGTCAGCGTCGTCGCTGACAAGCTGCAACGGCTCGCTGTTCTGCCACGTCGGATCGTCCAGGCGGCCGTCCAGCAGCGGTGGCTGATCGGCAACCGCACAGACGGCCAAGGGTTTAGGAGCGACCCGCGTGGGAGCAGCGATCCACAGCTCGCTACGAGCACACGCCGACCAAGCCTCCGAGAAACGGCTGGCGGCCAACGAATTCAAATAACCCTCGTTTTCCTGGACCGATCGCGATGCACGACGAGCTGCCAGCAACGGAAACCGCACAATGGGGTCGACCAGCAGGGGAGGGTACCGATCGCGGATCCACTGAGCGTAATCGGCTGGCTGACGAGTGCGATGGACAGCTTGTTGAGTGACGGTCGACGACCCTTCTCGCACCGTCCCGGCCCAATCCACCTCGGGCGTGGGTAGGATCTCGGCCAAGTGTTCGGCGGGCACGACGCCCGAGGGCAGCACGACCGCCGGGGTGGCCAGCGAAGGGATGTGCTCGGCTGGCGGCTCCGAGCGTCGAAAGGCCCACTGAGCCTCGCCGCTGCTGGAATACTGGATCAGCCAGATGGCCGCCGATTCGCACAACGGATCGTCCGGGAAGCGTTGCAGCAAATAGTCGTAAACATCCGCAGCCCGCTCCAATTGCCCCCCATTTCGTAAGCTGTGTGCCAGCTCGAACAGCACCTGAGCACCGGAGGAGGCGTCCAGATCGCGGATCAGATTCTCCACTTGACTGAGCCAGGTCGCTTGCTGCTGTGATGAGGACGACGCGTACCGCAGCAGTTGTTCGATGTTCCGTCGCTGTTGGATCAATCGGCTGATCGTTCGCAGGTCCTGAGCGGGATGTGAATGCAAGGGGCGTCGAGTAGCCGAGCCCGGCTGCATGGGAATCCCGCTGAAAAAGTCCTGACGACTCAACTCCCCCGGCACGCGGCTCTGCAATAACCGGAATCCCAGTGTCTGGGCCGGCCATTGATGCTGCGAGTCGAGTAATTGGCGACCGAGCGTGGCCTGGTCGGCCAGCGAAGTGCCCAAGCGGGCTGCTAGTTGAGCGGTGGTCAGATTCACCGAACCTGTTTGATCAGGGCCCTCGAAGCCGAAAACTTTTTTCACTTCCCAAGGTCCTAGCCCCGTGACCAGAGCCTGATCGGTCTCGGCCAACGGATCCGCTGCTGCTTCGACAGCGGTCAAGACGGTCTGGTTGATAAGCTGAGCCAGTTGGTCGTCGCTGCGTGGCCGAGTGGGCTCGGTGATAATCACCTCAGGGCGCCACTGGCGGATCTTTCGCACGAGGTATTCCTGCAAGCGATCTTGCGCCGCAACGCCATGCAGTCGATCCCAGCCCGCCGCGATTTCGCTCAAGGGCCGATTGTCTCCCGCCACCGGTAGCGGAAAGCCCCACGCCAGTTCTGCAGCGGATCCGCCAAGTGTCGTCACGGCCTCGCTCAGACGGTCCTCCAGATGCGCCCGCAAAGCGGACGAGGTGGAAGCCGCCGGGGCGTGCAATACGTGAACGGCGCCCAAATAGCCCTCGTTGCCAGCCATACTGACGATCCACTCCAGCGGCAACTGGTTCGGCCGGCTGATCAGAGTCAGCCAAGCCGCCCGCGCGCCGCCTTGACGTTGGACGGTCCAACGTTGACCGCCATCCCGAGTCGCCAGGATGGTGCCCATCGCCCCAACGGCCCAGCCGCGATGAGCGTCCAAGAAGTGGATGGCATGCAAGGGCAGGGATTGACCCGTCTCGAAGAACTGCCAAGTTGTTCCGGCATCTGCAGAATGAAGCACGCGTGTGCCCGGACTGCCGACGATCCAGACTCGACTGCCGACAACCGAGACGCTACGAAAATCGAAATAGTCGACCACTCCGCCCGGCAGCCGAGTTGGCGGAGGCGTCCAATGGCGGCCGCTGTCGCTGGTCCGCAGCACCAAACCTCCGTCCCCAACCAACCAGCCGGCGTTGACTGAATCAGCGGTTTGGGGGTTTCTGCGCGGCAGCCGGACGCAACGGGCCATCCGAGGACCAGTTGGCGGTGATAGGGCATCGGCGACTCCGCGCTGATGGACCTGGGCGACGGTCAGCTCCCGGCCAACGATCACGCCGGACCGGGCATCGGCGAAATCGCCATCGGTCCAAGTCCCGCCGCCAGTCGCCGGAACAGAAGACCAACTGAGCCCGCCGTCGTCCGTGCGAAAGACACCTACCGGATACAAGGCTGAAGCATCGCCAACCGCCCAACCGTGACGCAGATCGAAGAACTTCACTCGTCGTAACGCGGGGAGGCTAAGCCTCGGTACGATCTCCCAACGTCGCCCACCGTCCTCGGTTCGCAATACCAGTCCCGTGGTGCGATGCGTGTACGGATGCGTCCATCCGCCAACGATCCAGCCGTGACGGTCATCGATAAACCAGATGGAACTCAACCGACACGCGACCGGTGCATCCTGCGAACGCCAATGACGGCCTCCGTCCTCGGTGTGCCAGATGGCGCCACGGTCGCCAACCGCCCAGCCACGATCAGGGTCGATAAAGAACACATCGTTTAACTGAGCGTCGGTCAACATCGAAGAGGGGACGGGCGATGGTTGAGCCAAACAGAGGCGATGCCCAGCGATCAGGCCAGCCACCGTTGCTAGCAATACCAGCGTACCCGTCGCTTGGCCGCCCGTCGCTTGGCCACGTCCGTGAAACCGCATGCGTGCCTCCCTTGCATCCAGCCCTGCAGAAACTTCGAATCGAATCGGCGGATTATAGCGGATTTGCCCGACCAAGCCTATCGAAATCTGACAACGCCGTAGCGAACGAGCAGACCCAGTAGGATCAGGGTACCGCCGACCAAGGTCCACCATGCAGGAAACTCGTAAGTCGGAGCGTGACGCCACGCCAGGTAAACCCAGACGGGGACAAGAATCGGTTCCAGCAGCACGATTCCAGCCGCCTCATGACCGGCGATGTAACGTAAGCCGCGAGCAAACAGCAAGTAGGGGATCCCCATCTGGAACGCACCAAACGCAGCCAAGTACACCATCTGGTTGGCATCAGGCCAGATGCCCCGATACAACACCAGGGGCAGAAAAACCAAGGCAGCTACCAAGTTGTTCAACATCACCAGCCATGCACCATCCTCGCCGCGCAGATACCGTAGCGACAGCACGACGCCCGCATAGGTGATTCCACCGCCCAATCCGTAGAAGACACCGGCAAGCGACTGGCCTTGGACCTCGAACCACAAAATCAAACCGATCCCCATCACCGAACATCCCAAGAGCCAACCGTCGCGCGGATGAACGGGCTCGCGCAGCGCCAGCACGCCGACCAGGAAGACCCACATCGGTGCGGTATTCTGCAGCCAGATCGCGTTCGCTTCGCTGCTGAACGTCAAGGCGTTCAAGAATGCATAGTTCATCGCCACATAGGCCAGCACCATCGGCACCATGGGCTTCCTCCATCGCGGCCGTCGTACAAATGGCAGCAACACCAGCGTCGCAAACAACGCTCGCCAAAAGGCCAACAAGGGCCCGCGGACCGGGATCCCCTCGATCTCGATCGGCCATTCAGCGAAGAAAGGCGCTTTGGCGAAGAATCCATTGCTGCTCCACAGCACGGCTGCGATCAGGATTAGCACTCGTCACTTTGTCTTCTCATGAATCGGTCGAATTTGAACGTCTCCTGCAAAAAGTGACCTTCCTCGGACCAACTCCCGCTGCTACACTCCCCGCCGCCTGTTTCTGGCAGACGCCTTGCTCCGACAGCCTACCCACCCCCTTTTCCCTAGGATATTCCGTTCACTCACATGATGATCGATCCTCTCCATGACCGACGACATATCCTGGTTGCCGAGGATAGCCCCATCAACCAGCAATTGGCGATCGGTTTGCTCCAACAGCACGGCTACTCGGTGACGGTCGTCAACAACGGCCTCGAGGCACTGGGCGCGTGGAGAACGGGTCGGTTCGATGCCATCCTGATGGACATCGACATGCCCGAACTGGATGGGTTGTCCACCGCACGTTGCATTCGCGAATCCGAGGCCGATCATGGAAATCGAGTGCCGATCGTGGCTGTGACCAGCAACGATAATGCGGACGAGTGCCTGAGCGCCGGGATGGATGCCTACTTGGCGAAACCACTGAAATCAGATCCCTTACGCCACGCACTGGCGGAATTCTTTTCCTGGAATAAGTGTGAAGAAGACTCAAAGACTGCCCGTTTCTCGTAATAGGAAAAGCGTGCAGAATTCGATCGTTTTCCATAGCTCGGAAAGCTGAAGCCGCTCGTCATTCGAATGAGCACAAGCCAGCATGCCCACGCCACTGGTGATGACGGGCATCTGAGGGTACTGGTTGGCAAACAACCGAGCATCGCACGAGACATCCCAACCTCGTAACGGGGCATCCCGATCGATGGTTTTCGCTTCTCCGGCCGCCCACAACGCGTGCCGGACGCTGGGCGAATCAGGATCGCCCGCATAAGCGGCATTGTGGAGTTTCTCGAAAGTGGTGTTGACGGACACGGCGTCGCCAGGCAGTCCGATGCCACTCAGATAATCGGCGATGCCTCGAGCAAACGCATCGGCCATCCGTTGCTGGACCGCCTCGATCGAATGCGTGGGCAGAAATCCTTGGCCGCCTTCCAAAACCAAGGTCGGTCGCGTGTCGCCTTTGACCAATTCCAGGGTCCATGGTTGTCGTGCGACGTGCTTGGACTGGACCAGTTGCCGAACGATGTACGCCCACTTGAGAATCGCGTCGTCGTGTTCGAGGATCGAGCCCATATGTCCGGAGGAACCGTGGACGGTCAGATGGACTCGATCCTGACCATCCGGTTTCAAGTCGAAATGTCGCGTGACTTTCGGCTGGCCGGTCTGTTTGTCGATGACTTGTGTTTTGTCGCCATGCTGTTCGACATAGCGCTGGATGCCCTGATCGACAGCGGCGTATATTTCTTTCAACGATTCCGGAGAAATCACGCCACCGACGTACAACTCGACTCGGCCATTGATCCGCGACGGATGCTCGCCGAACGGCCCCAGGATGCCGTTGCACGTCTGGACGGGTCGATGCGGGAACAATGGATGATCGGATTCCGCCTTGATCCGGGCTCCCTCCTGCTGCATTTGCAACACGCCCCAGGCCACGGCTTCTACCAGCGAAAGGTCGGCAGTCGCGTCGATGCGGCGAGCCTCGCTACGGAACCAGACCGCGCCGCGATTGGCCGGATAGACGCCCATATCCGCGCATTCCATGACCAACAAGGACTGGTAACGCTGTTTCAATTGCGCATCCATCGCCAGCGCCAACGAACCGTTCCCGCCGGTCTCCTCTTCGATCGGGAACATGGCAGTGATCGGTCCCTGGAGCGACACGGTGCCGTCGGCGATCAGTTGGTCGATGATCTTCAGCGCCGCGCAGATCGCCGCGACGTTCCCCTTGTCGTCGATCACCCCGCGACCATACACCACATCGCCTTGCCGTCGCGGCGGGAAGAACGGCGCGATCACGTCGATATGAGCATTGATGGCGACGCCTGGTCCGCCATCGCTGTGCGCGTTGTCGACCGAGGCTTCCGGATCCATCAGGGCCAACAGATTGCCTCGCTGCCGATAGACTTCTTCCGGGGATAGTCCGGCTGGGTTTTCGGGCGTCTTGGTGAAATGCAGCAACGAAAAAGCGGGATGTGCCGATATGTCGGGCGAGATCGATCGTGGTTCCAGGCGGCAGTTGGTCGAGGCCAAGTAGGTGCGGATCTGATCGAAGACCGTGTTTTCACGCTCGCGCATGATCGACACCTGGGCGCTAGGGGTCGTGTCGACAGCACACATGGCCAAAAGAAAATCGATCAGCTCGTTTTGGCAGGTCGAGTCCGTACACCAGGCGTGGATCTTGTTTTGAATCTCGTGACGGTTCATAGTTCCTCCTTGCCGATAGTCTGCCGCAACAGTTCGCGAACATCGATCGTGGTGCCCTGCACGGCTCCCGAACCTGTGGCGTGCCCTTGCTCCAGGGACAGGTGAGCCGCTTCGCAGATCACCGTGGTATAGAAGCCCAGGCT
>SKVE01000695.1 GCA_007129635.1 Planctomycetaceae bacterium | reverse complement strand
TGATCGACGAACTGGAGATGATCTTGAATACGAACTGACCGGGGGCTGTGATCATGGACGTGCTGTACGTGGTCGAACGTGGGACCGCTGCCTTTGAGACTGCCAGGACCACCGTGGACATCGTGTGTGCCGGTGATAGTCTAACCGGCTGGAACAACTTCGGTCCTGCCGGGGATTGGCCGTACCGGACGTACCCGGACTTTCTCCAGGAGCTTTGCGTTCCGCTGGGACTCCAGGTGATTAACGGCGGCATTGCGGGCGAAATCAGCGACAACGGCCCGCAACAGGTCCGTGACTACCTCGACCTGTTTCCCGACGCCCGGTACTTCGTGTTCGGCATGGGAACCAACGATCTGGGGACGTGGCCCGACACCGAATCCACGAGCCGCAGGATTATTGGGAACGTGGGCCGCATGGCTCGGATGGTACTGGACCGGGGCAAGCAGCCGGTCTTGTTCAACGTGCCGCACGCCAACGAGTGGATGTTTCCGACTCGCATTGCCACGGAAGTCCACGATAAGCGGGATTACCACAACCCACGGCTGAAGGCTTTCTGTGATGAACACGGCATTCCCTTGGCCGACATCTGCTGTCTGCTGCGGGCCGAGCATTTTGGTGACACGTTGCATCCGAATGACCGGGGTGCGAAGATCATTGCCAAGGCCGTGTTCCAGGTGCTGCCCAAGGAGTAACCCACCAGCGCCGCCCTGCACACCAAGGTCCGGTCGGGCTACGGCTACTACGAAGTCAAAGCCAAGCCGATGAACTCCGGTGGTTCCAGTTCCTTCTGGTTCCAGGTCGAGGACGTTCCTGGCTGGCTGACCGAGATCGACGTGTTCGAGATCGGCGGCAAAGCCAAGGGGTTCGAGCACAAGTACAACATGAACCTGCACGTCTTCAAGACGCCGCAGGAGAAAAAGCACTGGAGCGTAGGCGGCGTGTGGGAAGCACCCTGGCGGTTCGCCGATGACTACCACGTTTTCGGCCTGGACTGGGGCAAGGACGAGATCAGGTACTACGTCGATGGCGTCCTGGTCCGCTCGGTCGAGAACACGCACTGGCACCAACCGCTGTTCTTGATTTTCGACTCGGAGACGATGCCGCAGTGGTTTGGAATGCCGGACGACGACGATCTGCCATCGACGTTCAGTGTTGAGTACGTGCGGGCCTGGAAGCAGAAGTAGCGACGGCCATTGGCCATGAACATCAAGCTCATCGTCCACGCCATCAAACCGTTCAAGTGGCACGGGATGTGGGTCTTTGACGACCAGCGGGTGGGCCTGGACCAGGAGCCGTTCGTCGCCGGGGCGGACACCATGATCGACACCGTCGTCCGGTTGAAGGGGATTGCGAATGCCGAGGGCGGCTTCCTGATGGTGTTTTCCGCCCAACCGTTCCCGGACGCCGATTTTGAACTGGGTAACTTCATTGGTGCAGTTCCCGATAAACGGCACAGACTGTCCAGGGGGATCATCTTCGTGAACGTCAGTTTCTGGCCGATGCGTTAGTGGATCTCGGGGACGGCGCCGTCGCGGAGTTCCGCGTGTCGGCGCAGCCCCACGCCGCCAGCCTGCAAGACGCAAGAACCGTGCCGGACGGGATTGCCCACGTCCCCTTTTTGAATCGGTCGCACACGCGTATGATGGATTGGCTGGGCTGATGCCCTTCAGGCTCGGCGGCCGGGCAAGAACAATCACAGCAACCTGGAGACCTCTCATGGAATCGCCAATCTCTCGACGCACGTTTGTCAAAGGATCGACCCTGGCTTCGACCGGAGCGGCTCTTGCTTTGGGCTCGGCTGCCGCCAGCACGCCAGAGACTCAGAAAATCCTGTTGAGGGGAAAGTTGGGCGACATGGAAGTGAGCCGGTTGCTGCTGGGTGGCAACCTGCTGACCCACTATACGCACAGCCGTGATCTGCGGTACGTGTATAACCTGACCGCGCACTACAACACGCCGGAAAAGATCCTCGAAACCCTGGCCTTGGCCGAGCAGCACGGCGTGAACACGCTGGTAATCCACACGGTCGACGCGGCGCTGCGAGTCCTCCAGGAACACCGGCGCCGCGGCGGGAAGATGCAGTGGATCATCTGCCCGACCACGCCCATCGAGCCCGATTTGGTCAAGTATGGCGAACACGTCATGAGGATGGTCGATGACGGCGTCGATTCCATCTACATCTGGGGCGTTCACGCCGACCGCATGACCAGCCCACAAGGCATTGATCTGCTGGGTAAAGCGGTCGATATGGTCAAGGCAAACGGCGTGTCGTGCGGCATCGGGGCGCACCTGCTCGAGGTGATCCGCCAGTGCGAGGCGAACAAGATCCGCGGCGATTATTATATCAAAACCTTGCACCACCACAATTACCAGACGGGACCGAAGCCCGGCGAAACGGCCGACGACTACCGCGAGTTCCCCGGCTACTGGTGCGGCCTGCCGGACGAGACGGTCGAGCTGATGAAGACGGTGGAAAAGCCCTGGATCGCCTTCAAAGTGATGGCGGCCGGCGCCATCCCGCCAGAGGACGCGTTCCGGTACGCCTTCGCGGGCGGGGCCGACTTTATCCTGGCCGGCATGTTCGACTTTGAGATCGCCCAGGATGTGCGCATCGCAGAGAAGACGTTCGCCGAAACCAAGGATCGCCCGCGGCCATGGTGGGCTTGATGTGACCCACCCATCGCCATCCGACCAGCAAACGCTATTCCACGAGGCAATGGCCACGACGTTCACCATCCGGGTGGCGCATCCCGACGCCCGCGAAGTGCGTTGTGCGGTCGAGGCAGCCTTCGCCGAGTTGGACTGGCTGGAGACCCAGTTGAGCCGCTTCGTGGAAGGCAGCGACGTGTGGCGGATCAATCGGCTGCGACAAGGTGAGACGGCGGTCGTGTCGCTCCCGACGTTTCGCTGCCTGGACCAAGCCCTGCAGGTACAACGGCAAACCGCCGGGGCGTTCGATATCACCTACGCCTCCACGCCAGGGTCCAACCCGGCACGGCGACTTGGCCTGACGCCAACCGGCTGCAAGGTGCAGAAGCTGGCCGAGGGCGTTCAGATCGATCTGGGCGGTATCGGAAAAGGGTTTGCCTTGGACTGCATGGCGTCGGTGCTGCACGAATGGGATATGACGTCGGCTCGCCTTTCGGCCAGTACCAGCACCCACCTGGCCTTAGACGCCCCGCCCAACCAGCGAGGTTGGCCGGTTGGGTTTGGGCCCGAACCGCAACGTGTGGCGCTGCGGCGCGAGGCATTGGCCGCTTCCGGCGTTGGGGTCAAGGGCCAGCACATTGTCGATCCGCGCTCGCGCCAACCCGCCCACCACTTGCGGGCTTGGGCCCGAGCACCGCGGGGCGCCCTGGCCGATGCGCTTTCGACAGCCTTCCTGGTCATGACCCATAGCGAAAGGGAACGCTATTGCCGCCATTGGCATGTCGAAGGCGCCATACAAGACGCCCCGACAAGGAACCACCATCCTGGATGATTCGCGAGGAATGCTCGATGCAACGACGTACCTTTGTTTCCGGCAGTTTGGCTGCCGGGTTTGGCAGCTTGCTGCTGCCCGAAAAAACGGCTGCCAACGCGGAGGATGCAACCCCATTGAACCTTGGCATCATCGGTGTTGGATTGCAGGGACGGGTTTTGATCAACGGCTTGTTGGCCCTTGGCGGCGTGCGGATTCGCGCGGTCTGCGACATGTGGCCCTATCGGTCGACCGGGGCAGTGGATTACCTGAAAGTGTTCGATCAAGAAGCCGCCGGGTTTGCCGAATACCAAGAAATGCTCGAAAAGACCCCGGACCTTCAGGCTGTCGTGGTGGCCACCCCCGATTTCGTGCACAGCGAACAAACCGTCGCTTGCCTGAACGCGGGCCTGCATGTCTACTGCGAAGCCCCCATGGCACCGACGCTCGATGCAGCCCAAGCCATGGCCGATGCAGCCAGCAAGACCGGCAAGCTGCTGCAAGTGGGCTACCAGCGGCGGAGCAGTCCGCGCTACCAGCACGTCGAAAAGAACCTGATCCAAGACGCTCACCTGATCCAAGACATCACCGCAGCCAGCACGCAATGGAACCAATCGGACCTTTGGGAATTAGGCTGGCCGCGCCGACAGGCGATGGCCGAGGCCGATCTGCAGCGGTACGGTTACGCCAACATGCACGAGTTCCGCAACTGGCGATGGTTCCGGCGACACAGCGCCGGACCGTTCGCCGCAGCGGCCGTCCACCAAATCGATGTCCTGAACCGCATGCTCGGAGCAAGTCCGCGAACGGTTCTGGCCGGCGGTACCACAGGCTTCTTCCCAGACCGCGAATGCCACGACCATGTGACGGCTATCTTCGAGTATCCTTTGGACGACCGCACCCTGCAGGCCACCTGCCAGGTGCTGACCACCACAAGTGGAACGGCGGGCAACCACGAACTGCTGGTCGGAACGGCCGGATCCATCCGCATCTCCGAAAACCCGAGATGGGCAGCCGTCTTCCGCGAGCCGTCGGCCGAACCGTGGGACGAATGGGTGCGGAACGAATACCTGGTGAAGCCTGCTGCTAAGGTCGAACCACCGCCGGAAACTGGCGAGTCGCTCGACCGCGTCGGCCAAGCTGTTGCCGTCGAGACCGGTCAGGTTCAACAGTACCAATTGCCTGCACTGACGCACCAATCGCCCTTCCAGTACCATCTTGCCAACTTCTTGGAAGCCGTGCGCGGTCATGGCTCGCTTAACTGTCCACCGGAAATCGCCATTCCAGCCGAAACGGCGGTGCTGCGAGCCATCGAAGCGATGCAGGCGAAAAAACTCGTAAGCATATTCGAGTGAAAGCATATTCGAGTGACACACAACGAGGAACACGATCATGAAATGCCTGCTTCGGTTGGTAAGTTGCTTCGGCCTGGTCGCCATGACCTTCGCATGCGTCGCCAGCGCAGCCGACGAACCACCACCCCGGCTGCAAAACACCTTCTTCCTGTTTTGCCATGACACGCATGATTCCAAGAATCGCGATTATACCCAACAAGCGGAAATGATCAGCGAATTAGGCTTCGACGGGGTGGGCCACCTGTTGCTCCAAGGCATACCCGAACGTTTGGCCACGCTCGACGAGAAAGGCCTGAAGCTGGTTTGGCTCCACTCGTACGTGGACATCGGTCCGGACAGCGTAACTTACGATCCGGGATTGCGCGACGCCGTCGCATTGCTCCGGGGCCGCGAAGTCCTCTTGAGCCTGACGATTCGAGGCGGGAAGCGTTCGGATCCTTCGTATGACGACCGGGTGGTGCCGGTCCTGCGCGAAATTGCCGATCTGGCCGCTACCACGGGCCAGCGCGTTGTGCTGTACCCGCACGTCGGCGACTGGGTCGAGAGAATTGGCGACGCCGTGCGCGTCGCCCGTAAGGTGGATCGACCTAACCTTGGCGCAATGTTTAATCTATGCCACTGGCTGCGAGTCGAATATTCGGACCGCCTTGAAGAGACACTCGAACAGGCGATGCCCCACCTGTTCGCCGTTTCGATCCATGGAGCGGATCCGCCGCCGGGCGACTGGGATCGGCTGATCCAGCCGCTGGGCAGCGGGTCGTTTGACGTTGCCGGAATGCTGCGCACCCTTCACCGCTTGGGCTACCGAGGCCCGATCGGGCTTTTTTGCTGGGGCATCGGCGGCGATGCACAAGTGCATTTGATGCAATCCATGACCGCATGGCAACGTCTGGCGGCAGAGGCCGTGGCCGAACCGCCACGGTAAACCCGAACGTACCTGAAAAAAGACCCCCGTCCCAATACTGTTCCGGTTGCGGGGTGACGTTCATCGGTGTGGCATCGAGGGCCCCGCGGGTGCAAGCGGACAAATCGTAACCAACGGATGCAATCGAGCCGTCGATTTGATTGCTGCCAAATGGACGAATTGATCGCGGCGGCCGATTGAACGAGAACTGGCTGAACGCCCTGAGCCAGACGAACGTGCCCACGAGGATCACATCACACTGATGCTCAGACGGGCGTAGCGTGCAACGGCTGGGGTCGGGTGAGTGGGTGATCCTGCGGGATTATGGGTAGGGGGTGGGGCGGCACTCAGCCACGCACGAATATCGATTCGACCTCGGTGAATGGCTCCGCTACCGTTTTCTGGACTGACTGCTGGACTTAGTTACTGACCGGACTGATCCACCGAACTGAAGGCCACGCGGAACCCGAGGTCGTCGGCCCGGTCGAACGGTTCGTACCAGCGATACGCCGATCGGCAGCTCCGTGAGCTGAAGCTCCAACCGCCGCCCCGAGACACATGGGCCCAGCCCGATGCAGGCCCAGTTGGATCGTCCATCGGCGAGGTCGCGTAATACGCTTTGTCGTACCGATCCAAGCACCATTCCAATACATTCCCATGCATGTCGTACAAGCCGAATCCATTTGGACTGTACG
Organism: Planctomycetaceae bacterium; assembly: GCA_007129635.1. Taxonomy (GTDB): domain Bacteria; phylum Planctomycetota; class Planctomycetia; order Pirellulales; family Pirellulaceae; genus SKKK01. The sequence continues at coordinate 1,315 of SKVE01000695.1, read as the reverse complement.
AACCCACCGCCGTCGGACGCTCCAGATATGTACCCTTCTTTGTCGTCCCGTACGGATTGTTCCCATCGCAGTTCGCCTCTCGACCGTTCAACTGCGAACCAAAATGAAACGGCGTCGTCGTACCTGCACGGCACGCATATTCCCATTCCGCCTCGGTCGGCAAACGATAAATTCGACCCGCCGCTTGCTCCGAAGACATCGTCGAAACCTTCTGGCAGAAGTTCAACGCATCGTCCCAATAAACCCGCTCCACCGGAAACCGGCTCGTGTCTTGGCCAGAGACACGTCCGCTTCGATTACCACTTCGCGAGAAGGCACTCGGGTTCGTACCCATCACCCGCTCGTACTCACCCTGCGTCACCTCGTACATTCCCAGGTAATAGGGCTTGGTGATCCGTACCCGATGCTGCGGCCCTTCGTCGCCAAATCTACCTTCTTCGTTTTCCGGCGAACCCATCACGAACTCGCCTGGCGGGATCAGCACCAGTTTCATCCCGATGCTGTTTGTCACTTCGACCGGCACGCCCAGATGCTTGGCCCACGCATCCTGATGTGCTTTGGCTGCTGCCGCATCAAACGGAGCCACTGCCAACGGCGGGGCAGTCGCCTCACCCGTTTCCTCGGCAACGTCTTGCTCATCGGTCGTTGCCAGACACGGCAGATTTCCGAGACACAGCACCATCGCAGCCAACCACACACCCGAGATGCCGCAAACCCATCCGTTGTTCATGGACCTGTTCACGATCTCCCCCCCATTGAAATGCTACGGTGGCCGTCACAGGATTTCACGCATCCCTCGATTGTCGCCACCCGTCTCCCGCCACGTCAACAACCCGTGGATCGTCTTGGCCAATGGCGATCCAGGCCGAAACTGGACACCTCCATGGCACCATGCTTCGATGGAGGTGTCCAATTTCGCGGTCACCGGCTGACTCGGCGGGCCATTTTGTAAAAACCGGCCATCTGAACCGATGGGCTGAGCAAGCTTATTTTCGCTAACGAAAGCCAGTTTTTACAAATTCGCGGCGGTGTGTGTTCGACACTCATGCCCTCCGCACTGCCCGCCGGGCGACACATGCAACGGTTGCGGACCGATGAGTGGGTGGTTTTGCAGAGTTTACGAGAAGGGGCTGTTGAACGTGTGGCTTCTGGCCGTCTGCAGCACCAATCATTTCGTCTCCCGCCCGTCGCACGGTACACTGATGGCATGCGCATCCCATACAATCAACTGTCGCCTACAGCGTTACGGGCCGTTGTCGAGGAATTCGTCACCCGTGACGGCACGGATCATTCGTTGGTCGAGCAACGCATTGCC
>SKVE01000374.1 GCA_007129635.1 Planctomycetaceae bacterium | reverse complement strand
CTGCATGGGCGATGGCCGTGTTGAACTCCTCCGCAGGCTCGATGATCTGATCTGCCGTCAACATGATCATGGTGGCCGCCGCGCATCGGGTCTTCAGCACGGTGGCCGCCAGACCGATGGCACTGGCCGTGTCGCGCAAACAGGGCTCGAAAACAAAGTTCTCCGCAGGGATCTGGGGCAGCGTTTCTTGCGCGATCGCACGATACGCGGCACTGGTCAAGATGATGATGCGATCCTCCGATACGGATCCGCGCAGTCTTTCCACGGTCATCTCGATCAGAGACCGGCCCCCGAACAGCTTCAAGAATTGCTTCGGTCTGTCCCGGCTGCTCAAGGGCCAGAGACGCGATCCGCCGCCGCCAGCCATCACCACCGCATAACCATTGTCGCTCAACATCTCTTCACCTAACCCAGGTTGACCTTGATTCGAAAACCTCCCGGCACGGGTTCCGAGGATGCTACGTAGATGTATCCGACGCCGCAGCCCGAGGGCATGGCGCCGGGGTACCTGCGCTGATAATAGCGCAGCCGCCGAATGACAGGCTCCGTGATCGTCGGATGCTCGAAAATGGCAGGCAGCATTTTCCGCCAGGCAGACGAGCATAGATTGAACGAAGCGCCCAACGCGTCCACGTCGCGGTTCTTGATCGCGGCAAAGCAGTCCTGGCCGGACTTTCCGAGCTGACTGACCACCTGCTTGGTCGCAAATCGGCCGCCGTCGAAAGGATTGTATCCTTCCGGTCGCGGTCCCACACAATCCACAATCCAAAAATGGCGTTCGAACCAGCGAGCGATACGCGAGCTGACAAGCGACGTCACGGTCTTCGGTAGCACGCCATTGTGATGGCGGAAATCGTAATGCAGCAGGTTGATGCCCGGATACACCGATCCCCAAGCGTCCTGCGATCCACCGATGGGTACTTTTCGTTCGTTTTCCCGGTAATACAGCTCGGTCGCCAACGCATCCTTGTCCGCGTCTGCCGGGATGCCCTGGGGATACTCTTGCATGAGGATCTGCCGGGTGCTCGAACAGATACCGCAACGGTCATGGAAGGTGACTGTCGGTTGAACCTGGACAACGACCACATTCCCATCCGCCAGGAAATTCACGAAGTTATGGTCCCCCCAACCGCCGGCAAGCGCGACGCGGTAGGGGTGAATCGAATTCGCTTCGGCTCGTGACTGTCTTCCCATCAATGGTCTCCGGGGAATAACGGGGGCGGTCGTTGGATTAACGAAGGATGGCATAGAGGACGGCCATCAGGACAAACAGGATGGCCGCCATGACGCGAGGATCGGTGACGGTGCCTTCCATCTTGCCTCGCAAGGCGTCCAGTGGTCGAGTCCAGCAGAGGTTGTCGATTTGCTGCGGGGATGGAGCCGGGGTCATCAGACTGACGGCGACGTAGATCGCGCTGGACATCAGGAACAGGTACCATCCGACCTGCATGAACGGGATGCCGAGTTGCTGGGCAATGACTTGCTGGGTGCCGATCAAGGGGATATCGATGATCAGGTAGATCGAGCCGATGACCACGTTGAAGAGCAGCGCGGCCATGGCTCCCTGCTTATTACCGCGCGGCCAGAAGACGCCCCAGAGGAAGATCGTGGTGATCCCCGGTGCGAACGCCATGGGGATCTTGTTAATAGCTTCGAAGATGCTCCCGAACTTTGCGCCCTGCGTCGACCACAGCATGGCCAGAACGACCACCACGCCTGCGGTGACTCGACCGATCGACACCAGCGTGGCGTCCGGCGTGTCGGGCCGCCAACGTTTGACGATATCCTCGGCCGTCAGCGTGGCCGTGCTGTTCAGTGCGGCCTCGATGGTGCTCATCAACGCCGCCAGCAACCCGGCTGCCATCAGGCCACGAATGCCCACCGGCAACAGTTCTTGCATCATGACCATCAGCGTGGCGTCGTTGTCATCCCCGATCTTATCCTGGAACAGCACGTATGCGATCACGCCGGGCAATACCATCAAGAAGACGGGCAAGATCTTCAGGAAACCCGCAAAGATGGCTCCGTTGCGACCGTCCCTTTCGGTCTTGGCAGCCAGAACCTTCTGGACGATCGTCTGGTCGGTACACCAATACCAGATTCCGAGGATCGGATACCCGAACAGGATCGAGTACCAGGAGAACTCGCGAAGTCCCAGCCTGCCCGGCGCGGCGGCGTCCCGGATGGGCTGGACCATGCTGAGTTGGTCGGGGCGAGCGGCGGCCTGGAAATCGGCCCACGTTTCGATACCCACACTCGGCAGCGCCTGGATGCCGGCGAATGTCAGGATCGCGGCGCCCAACAACAGCAACACCGCCTGGATCGCGTCGGTGATCATCACGGCCCGCAGACCGCCGATAATGGTATAGATCGCCGTGATCAGCGAGATGGCGATGATCGACGCCACGTAGGGAATGCCAAAGAACGCCTCCAGCACCTTCGCCCCCGCGTACAGGCTGATGCCGATATGGACCAGCAGGGCGGACATCACGAAGATGCCGGCCAAAAAAGTTCGAATGCCGGTGCCGTAACGCTTCTGCACGTATTCGGGCAGCGTGCTGATCCTGTTGCGAAAATAGAACGGTGCGAAGACGATCCCCAACAGAATCAGGCAAAAAGACGCCATCCACTCGAAGTTGCCGATCACCAGCCCGTCCTTGTATCCGGACGATGCCAGACCGACCAGGTGAATCGTGGAGATGTTCGCACAGAACAGGCCCGTGCCGATGATGGGCCAGCGGAGCGACCGACCGGCGAGAAAGAATTGGTCGGGGGACGTATGCTTCCGATACCCGGCCAGGATGCCCACCGTCATGATGCCCAGCAGGTAGACGATGACAACAATCGTATCGATGGTGGAAATCGACCCGCTTCCCATGTTGCACTTCTCCTTTCCATCGGCAATCGTCGCGTGAGGATCGGTCCCTAGCAGACCGTTCGTTTACCTGCCTTGCGGTCCCGGTACTGCCCTTCGATCCAGGCGTAGGTCTTGGCCAGGCCTTCGCTCAGCGGTGTAGCCGGCTGCCACCCGAGGATCTGCTCGATCATCGCATTGTCGCTGTTGCGGCCGGCGACGCCCTGCGGGGCATCCAGTCGGTATTCACGCCGCAGCTTGACGCCCCCGATTTCTTCGGCGATGCTGACCAGTTCGTTGATGGACACCAGTTCGCCGGAGCCCAGATTGATCGGCGTCGCGATCAAGTCGTCGCTGTGCATGATCAAGTCGACACCGCGGGTACAGTCATCGATGTACATGAAGCTGCGAGTCTGTTTGCCATCCCCCCAGATTTCGATCGAGTCGCCGCCACGGTCCTTGGCCTGGATCACCTTGCGGCAGATCGCCGCCGGCGCCTTCTCGCGACCGCCATCCCACGTGCCGAACGGGCCGTACACGTTGTGAAAACGGGCAATCGCCGTCTTCATGCCCCGCTCGTGCCAGTATTCCTGGCAGAACATCTCCGAGAACAGCTTCTCCCAACCATAACCACGCTCTGCCATCGCCGGGTACGCGTCGGATTCCTTCAGCGCCCGCACGTCGGGATCTTCCTGCAGTTCCGTGTTGTAGACGCAAGCGCTGGACGAGAAGAAATAACGCTGGGCGCCGGCGCGGCAAGCGGCCTCGATCATGTGTGTGTTGATCAGAACGCTACGGAGGCACTCGATCCGAAACCGTTCGATGAAGCCCATGCCGCCCATATCGGCGGCCAGGTTGTAGACCTCCGAGGCACCTTCACAGGCTCTGCGGCAATTCGCTTGGTCGCTCAAATCCAGGCACAAACACTCCACGTTCGGAACTCGCTGGTACCATTCAGGCAACGGCTTCTTGTCCACGGCACGAATCCGCGTCCAGCCGCGATCGGCAAAGTACTTGACCAGCGCTCCGCCGATGAATCCCCCGGCCCCGGCAACGACGATCAGACCGCCCTTCTGAGTCTCGCTCACGTTGATCTCCCGCATTCAAAAACGAACATGATCCGTCTTGATTCTACCGCCAGTCTCTGGAGATGCATCTCCATTTATGGAAAAATAACCGCCATCTTTGGAAAGGTCTTCAATCGTCGAGCGAGCCCCTCGCTTTTTTTGAATTTTCGCGATCGCTGCTCCGGGCTCAACACACCAGGCGGAATTCTGATACAATACGGCCGGTACTTGGACCGATTGCTCAAACGCATTGTGGAATCACAGGATGCGGCTGGAAGACGCGACTCAGTATCTCGGCTGGCCGAACACCGAACAAGTGACACGACCCTCGGGTGGTGGGCCGAAGCGCTATGCGCAGATGGTCGAGCAGAAGATTGGAAAGGTGCTGCAGCGAAAGTTCAAACTTCGCGCGGTGACGACAGGAATTCTCTCCGCCAACGCGATGGCGGACACGGCTGAAGCGCCGCTCGCGATCGTCGTTCAGTTCTCCGACGTGGTCGCGGACGACGTGCTGCGCGAGACACAGCGATTGTGCTGGAACTTTTCGCAGGCTGCATTGCTCGTCACCCTTGAACCCACGCGCCTTCAGGCTTGGACCTGTGCGTTGGCACCGAAATCCACGCGAAAGCTCCGTCATCTGCGCGTGATCCCGCCGATTACGCCTGCGGATGATCAGGCGACAGCCAGCCTGCTTCAAACAGAAGCGGCTCAAGCCCTTCACTGGATCAATCTTGTCAGCGGGGCGTTCCTCCAGCAGCATCCCGAAAAATTCAAGAAGGACGAGCGAGCGGATTCGTTATTGGTGGCGAACCTGCGCACGGTGCGAAAAAGGCTGCTCGCACAGGAACTCCCGCGCGGCATCTGTCACGCTCTCCTGGCACGGCTGATCTTCACCCAATTCCTGTTTCAGCGGACGGACAGCGAAGGCCGGCCGGCCATCAGTCAGACGATTCTGGACAACCGTTTCGATGAACAACTCGGCAACGTGTACTCGCACACGGACGCGTTGCCGCAGATTCTCCAGGACAAGGATGAAACCTACTCGCTCTTTCGCTGGCTGAACGAAAAGTTCAACGGCGAGCTGTTCCCGGGAAAAGGCGCGACGGCGCAAGAGCGCGAGGCGGAATGGCGGGAAGAAAAGGACAAGGTGGCCCCAGGGCACCTGCGGCTGCTGTCGGCCTTCGTGGCCGGTGATGTTGATATCACAACCGGACAACGCTCGTTGTGGCCCTTGTATTCCTTCGACACGCTCCCGCTGGAGTTTATCAGCAGCGTTTACGAGGAGTTTCTGAACGAGGACCAGCACGAACTGAGCGCCTACTACACGCCGCCGCACCTTGTAGACTTTGTGCTGGACGGCGTGTTGTCGTGGGGTGGCAACGAATGGGATTTGCGTATCCTCGATCCATGCTGTGGTTCGGGGATCTTCCTGGTCAAGGCATTTCAGCGGTTGGTCCAACGCTGGAAGAACGCGAATCCGGGACGTGAGCCGCGGGTCGACAATCTTCGTGGCTTGCTGGAAAACAACCTGTTCGGCGTGGATGACAGTGAAGAGGCCGTTCGAGTGGCGTCGTTCAGCCTCTGCCTGGCGCTCTGCGATGCGATCGATCCCAAGCACTTCTGGAAGCGAACGATCCTTCCGCCGCTTCGCAACGTCCGTCTGGTAAGGAGCGATTTCTTTGCCGAAGACCGGGACGAATTCGCAACGCCGAAAGACGACGCGCCGCGACACTGGGACTTGGTCATCGGGAATGCTCCCTGGCGCGACAGTGCGTTGACAGAAGACTCCTTGGGCACAAAATGGGCCGCCGAGCATGGTTGGCCCGTTGTGGACGGCAACGCCGGCCCGCTGTTCTTGGCCAAGAGCGCGGCACTGGCAAAGCCGTCCGGCCGAGTCGCGATGATTCAACCGGCTGCCACCTTGCTGTACCAGCCCAGTTCTGACGCTTCGAATCAATTGAGAAAAAGGCTGTTCTCGAACTGCCGTGTCGAGGAAGTCGTGTCGTTCGCCCACTTGCGCTGGCAGTTGTTCCAGGGCGTGAAATCGCCGGCGTGCCTAGTGACGCTGCAGCCGAAGCAGCCCGATGCCGACTATCACCTCACCTACATTTGTCCCACACCGCTCTACACCGCCGAAGATGAAGCGGTCGTTGCCATCGAACGACAGGACATGCACGAACTGAGCGCCGCGGAGGCGATCCACGATCCGCTCATCTGGACGATTTTGCTGCTGGGGCAGCGGCGCGATGCGGAGCTGATCGAACGGCTGAGTCAGGCAAAGACGCTGCGGAAGTTGAAAGCGAAAAGCCAGAAAGACGCAGCGGAAGAGAAGGTGTTGTTGACTCGCGAGGGGATCATTCGTGGCAGTTCGGATCAGCGGGAGGAGCCGCAAATTCTCGGTCGACGTATTCTGGAATCGCCGAATTTTCCAGAACCAGATTCGATGACACTTGACGCCGACAAGCTGCAGGTCAATCGTAATCCTAAGGTTGATCGCAGGGCGTCGTCCGATTTTAGTGCATTCGAACTGCCCCAACTGCTCATAAAGCAATCCCTCCTCAAGGCCGTCGGGCGATTCCAGGCACAGCTCGTACGCGCTGAGCAAGTGCAGCGTGGAGTGATCTGTACGCAGAGTTACGTCTCCGTTCATCAATTCAACGGGTCTGATGACTGGTTGCGGACCGCCTGTCTTTCTTTTCGCAGTAGCGTCGCGGCCTACTACCTTGCATTGACGAGTCGCTTGGCGTTTGACCGCGCCGAGGCACTCTCCGATCACATACTCGACGTCCCGCTTCCCCTGCCCACGGACTTTCTCGTATTGGACGACATCGACCCCAGCGAAATCGACCGCCTAGTCGAAACGGCCTTTCGCCTAAAGGAACCAGAGCGAGCACTGATTTCCGATCTGCTGGAATTCGGCTACCGCGACGGTGCTATGAAGTCTGGAGACCGACCGTCCCGCGCCGCGACGATTCGATCCGGCGATGAAGACCAGGATGACCTTCTTCGCTATGCGGACTTCTTTCTGAAAACCCTGCGCGCCACTTTTGGCAAGGAACGCGAGGTACGTGCCACGGTATTTGAGGAGACCAAAGGGCACAGCCATTTACCAGTCCGGATGGTGGCGATTCACCTCGACTGGCCGCAACAGCCTCGTCTCCTGACCAAAGAGAGCATGGAACCGAATCTGCTCCGTTCCGAACTCGCCAGGTTCTATGCGGAACAGCTTACTGTACGAACTCGCGATGGTGCGCCGATCACGTCCGGGCTCGGTTTTCGACGCGTGGCGCGTATCTTCATTACCCATGAGCCCGGCGACGGTGCGAAAATCCCCACGGTGCTGTTCGTGAAGCCAGACCAGCGCCGCTACTGGACGCGTTCTCAAGGACTGCGCGATGCCGACGAGCTGGCGGCCGCGATCTTCACGAACCGCCAAAGACGGATCGCGGCAAAATGAACTCCCGGCTTCCCACGATCTTCGATGACTTGTTTCCGGACTCGTCCCCCGAGTTCCGTGCTATCGCCGATGCTTGGCCTGAACACGTTGTCGTCCAGATGCTGACATTGGTCTGGGCCGGATTTGACCGGATGAAGGCCCTGCCGAACTTCCGCCAACTCGATTTCTCCGCAGACTACGCTCAGCTTGAACGTAGCCTGACTGACCTGCACATGGACGAGATAACGGTTCTTTGGCGCAAGAGCAGCAGCAAGTTCGAGTCGTTCGTTCCGAAACACGAAGCGTGGGAGTTCGAAAACCTTACGGACCGCCGCGCCCGTCCACCGTCGTGCGATCTTGGCTTCGTCTTGCTCAGCAACCGGCGTATCCGCTGGTCCGTCGAGGCCAAAGTCCTGAGAACGACGAACGTG
>SKVE01000780.1 GCA_007129635.1 Planctomycetaceae bacterium | reverse complement strand
GTTCTAAATCGCGGTACGTGCCGGACACCAAGCCCCAGGTTCGCCCCAAAAGCGTTGATCTGCCTGCCATCGAACGGGCCGTACGGACCATCTTGACCGCCGTGGGCGAGGATCCCGATCGACCTGGCCTGAAGGATACGCCGCGGCGTGTGGCTCGGATGTATAAGGAAATGTTCTCGGGACTCCACACCGACCCGGCGCGACATCTTCAGGTGACTTTTCCCGAGCAATACGACGAGATTGTTCTGGTCCGCGATATCAGCTTTACCAGCATGTGCGAACATCATCTGCTGCCCTTCCGAGGCGTGGCGCACGTCGCTTACGTCCCCAATGGTCGCGTCACCGGTCTGAGCAAACTGGCCCGAGTTGTTGACGAAGTGGCCCATCGCCCCCAAGTTCAGGAACGAATGACATCCGAAGTGGCGGATATGATCGAACGCGAATTGGAGACGCGAGGCGTGGCGGTGGTGGTGAAAGCCGAACACTCCTGCATGTCGATTCGAGGAATCTGCAAGCCCGGTGCCCAGACAGTCACCAGCGCGCTGCGGGGCATCTTCAAGACCAACGAATCCAGCCGCGCCGAGATCATGTCGCTGATCAACAACGGGTGATTTCGGTGGGTTGGATTCGGTCGCCTGAATCGGGTAGCCATCATCAAAGGGCGTAAGCATGATCATCCAGAAAGACTATAAGTTCTACGCGGCGCATCGGAACGAAGAACTGCAAGACAAATGTCGGAATCTGCACGGTCATCGTTACGGGGTGCGTTGCTTTTTCGAAACCGAACGGACCGGTTCGTATTCCACTTTGTTCGCCGATTTCGATGACAAGATCGAACCGCTCCTGAAGGGCCAATACGACCATGGCATGCTGATCAACGTGCACGATCCGTTGTACGAGACGTTGCAACAGCACACCCAACGGACGGGCGAATCGTTGAAGCTGAAGTTGTTCCAGCGGCCGACGTCGGTAGAGAACCTGGCCTACCAACTGTTCACAGAAATCACCGAATTGGGGTTTTCGCTGGATCGGATCGAGATCCGCGAGACCGATACCTCGGTGCTCAGCTACTCGCGCGCTGACTGGATCGCCGACAGTCGACGGTTTGCACACCAAGACCAGGACTTGCCAGACGTACCGGTGCGCGAATCCCGCCACGTACCGGTCAGTTGCGCGGCGGCAAACTGACCTGCGAAAATATAGCAGCCATCACGCATCTCCGGTCGCGAGCCAAGGACGAAAGCGTGGCTCGCTGCTTTTATGCAACGCAAAAACCTCCTAGAATGGGCGTCGAGTAGATTAAAGGACGCCACGTTTTCCCACCGAGGTTTGCGATGATGCCCAAACGTTTGCGTGTTTCTCGCAGAGACTTTTTGATCACCAGCGCGTTGACCACCGCCGTTGCCTGGCCCGCAGAAGCGACTCGGGCGACAGCATCCGCTGCTTCATCACCAGCGTGGCCTCGGCTGGATCGGAACAATCTGTTGATCTACCGGGATGCTCAGGGCCGCATCCAACCCGTTCGTTCGACCGAGGATTGGTTAGAACGACGGTCCATGATCGTGGCGGCGATGGAGGAAGTGATGGGGCCTTTGCCAGGCGATGCGAAGCGGTGCCCGCTGCAGTTGCGTGTCCATTTCCAGCGGGACGAAGGCGACGTGTTGCAGCAGAGAATCTCGTTTGCAGCCGAGCCCGACGAGCGGGTGCCGGCGTATCTGCTGATCCCCAAATCGGCGTTGGCGTCCGGCGCGGCGGCTCACCCAGCGGCCCTCTGCCTGCTGGGTACCGGCATGGCTCAGCAAGCGTTTACGGATCAAGCCTTGGACGGCGACGGGCTACCACCGTTCGACGACCAACGCAATTACCCCCGTGAACTGGCGGCGCGAGGCTACGTGGTCCTGATCCCGCCCTATCCGATCTTGGGTTCCTACGCTCCCGATCTGCAGGCGCTGGGCTACCAAAGTGGCACGATGAAGGCGATCTGGAATCATATCCGCGCGCTGGATGTGCTGGAATCGCTGCCGATGGTTGGCGGCGACCGATTCGGCTCGATCGGCCATTCCTTGGGCGGTCATAACTCGGTGTACACCGCCGTCTTCGAGCCTCGGATCAAGGTAATCATCAGCAGTTGCGGCCTGGATTCCTACCTGGACTACTATGACGGTCAGGAGAGCGTCTGGAGCGAAGGACGCGGCTGGACTCAACAACGCTACATCCCGGCACTGGCCGCGTATCGAGGCCGGTTGGAAGAGATTCCCTTCGATTTCCATGAGATGATCGCTGCCCTGGCGCCACGGACGTGCTTGATCAGTGCCCCGTTGAACGATCATAACTTCCGTTGGAAAAGCGCCGCAGGCGTGGTCCAAGCAGCCCGGCAGATCTACCAACTGTACGATGCGTCCGACCAGCTACAAATCGAGCACCCCGATGCGGCTCACGAATTCCCCGCGGAAATGCGCCAATTGGCCTATCAGTTGTTCGATCGTGTGCTGCACTGATTCCGCCGCTACCTTGCTATCGATTGCCCACCCATGACCGACCCGAATCCTTCCGATGAATCTGTTCTGTCCTTCCCGCGATCGCGGTTCCTGCCCGCAGCCTGGCAACGCCTGCTGCAAGAGCACCCTTGGCTGGTGTTCCTATTGCCGATGGTCGTCTACTTGGTGGTGGGGTCCTTCGAGCCAAGTGCGGAAGCCCAGGGCGAATCGGCCGGCGGATGGGGCATCGGTTACGAGGCTTATCCGCTGATCTATGCTGCCAAGATCCTGCTGACCACGATCGCTGTCTTGCTGGTATTGCCGGGGTACGCGGGTTTCCGGTTCCGCATCAGTTGGCTGGCACTGGGCGTGGGCATCGTCGGTGCCGTGCTGTGGGTAGGGATCTGCAAGCTGCAACTGGAATCGATGATGCTGACGCAAATCGGTTGGGGGCAAGCCCTGGATTCGGCCGCGCGGTCCGCGTTCAACCCTTTCCATCAATTTCCGGACCGCCCTGTCGCAGCGTGGGGATTCATGGCGCTCCGGCTGCTGGGCATGGTCGCGCTGGTGCCGATCATCGAAGAGTTCTTCCTGCGCGGCTTGGTCATGCGTTACGTGATGTCCGAGCAGTGGTGGAGGATCCCCTTCGGACAGGTCAATGCGACGGCGGTCGCTGCCGGCACGATCGTTCCGATGCTGCTGCACCCGGCGGAACTGATCGCAGCCGCCGTCTGGTTTTCGCTGGTCACCTGGCTGATGGTGCGCACGCGAAGCATGGGCGACTGTATTTTAGCGCACGCCGTGACCAATCTGCTGCTAGCTGTGTACGTGTTGATCAGCGGCGACTGGTGGCTGATGTGATCAGCATCCGGCCAGGTATTTCTTGGTGAACTCCAGCGCAACGGGGGCGGGAGCCGTGCTTCCCGCCCTACGGGTCCCGCTGCCAGACGGCCGGTATGCTTCGAGCCTGATCCCCGTAGGACTGGGACACGATCAATCCACTGGCCTGCGAGACGTAGAACATGCGTCCGTTGGAAATCACCGCGCCCAGACACTCGCGGGAATCGATCGCCGGACCGGTGGAGACCAGTCGCCCATCGTCAGCCAGATCGATCATGTCCATATTCGCGCCCAACACGTAGGGCTCGGACAGCGTGAAGCGGCAGCAGGCATAATTATGCCCGACTCCGGCAACCACCTGGCCGGTCTGCCGGTCGAACACATTCCCCCGTCCGCGCAGCGCGTTAGAAAATACGAATCGCTCGCCGACGGTCACGACGTTCAACGCCGAGGTCACGGGGTCGGACTGCCAGATCAACGATCCGTCCTCCGCGTCCAGACACCACACGAATCGATCCTGAGTGGCCTCGGACGCGCGGTTATGGCCGCCGATGAACAGGCGGCCGTCGCGGGCCGAGACGGTACATTTGGCCGTGACGAAGTAATCGGTGGTCAGCCAGATGACCTCGCCGGTCATCGGATCCAGGCAAGCCGTCAAGCCGTTGTGATCGGGCGGCAGACCTCGACGCGCCCGCTGGCTGGCGGCGTATCCGAAGAAGGTGGAATAGTACAGCTTGCCGTCGTACAGACAGATCCCGCAATCATTACCGCCTCGACCATACTCGGAAAAATCCCGCTGCCAGACGATCTCGCCGGTGTCCAGGTCCCAGGCCCAGATCAGCGGACGGTTATCGCGGGGGTAGTACGGGTTGTCATTCGAATAGATCCAGCTCATCACCTCGCGACCATCCTCGGCCGGCTCGGGATCGCCTCGGAACGTAAAGGGTCTTTCGCTGCCTTGCGCCGCGTAGACACCGGAACCCGACGCGTAGATCGCTACGTTCTCGTGGACCACGGGCGGGAACTGACGGCTCCAGCTCGGCGATCCGCTGAACGGAGCTTCCCACAGCAGTTGGCCGGTGGCGGCGTCCAGGCAGCGGATCAGCGAGCGTCGCATGCCCGCCTGGGGCACCAGCAATTTCCCGTCGTAATACAGGGGCGACGTGAACGAGAGGTACACGTCCGGCCAGTACTGCCGCCACAGCAGGCGACCGGTATCCTGTTCCATCGCCAGGATCTGGCCCTCGGCCGTATGGGTGTACAGTCGGCCTCCACCGCACACGGGCAGATGCTTGACGGTGCCGGCCAGCCGGCGAGCCCAGCGCATGCGCAGGGGCAGCGCCAGCCCCTGATCGTTGGCGTTGGTCGAGCTGAAATCGCCGTAGTTGGTGTACCAATCGTACTCGGGCCCCGCTTGTGGACCGGTCAGCGGGCTGCGAATCTGTTCGATCCCCAACCACTCCGACGGCAGATCGGCATCTCCACCGGCACCGAACACGTACAGATACCCGTCTTCGCTGCCCACAAAAACCCGGCCACTGGCCACGGCCAAAGGCGCTGAAATCGGTCGGTCGAAGGCCGTTCGGAGCGACTGTGATGGGCCGCCGTCCAACGGCACGACGTACAGCCGCCCGTCCAGTCCGCCGTACAGGACGTGCTGGCTGGTCAGCACCGGAGGGCAGATCGACGCGGCAGCGTGCAACACTTCGGGCTGCGATGCGTCTGCAGTATGGCGGCACAACCCGAGTCCCTGTTCGGGCCGCACACGATACACGTCGCCGTCCCGAACGCTGACCGACGCGAAGGACAGCAGGCCGGACAGATGGATGGCCGTCTCGGTTCCGGGGACGAAATCGGTCCGGATGCCCTCGTCCGTCAACCGCAAGACATCGACTCGCCCCGCATTGTCACGCCGATGCCATTGCACGTAAACGTTCCCCGCCGCGTCGGCGCTCTGACCGAAAGTGGCCGGGTATTCGCGCCCGGCATACGCGGGGATCTCACCGACGGCTCGCAGCGTCGCCGCCGGGCCATCGTCGTCCAAAAACACCGTTCGGCCGCCGGCGGGCATGACGATGGTCTTGCCGATCAGGCAGATGTCGCGTGAACAGACGAAGTGATCTCGCCACGTGACTCGATCGCCTCGCGCCTCGAGCCAATCCTCGCCGCTCCAACGATCACCTTCGAAATCGACAACCTCGCGGACGAAATCCCAGACCCACACAAGCTGGCCGTCCGGCCGGACCGCATGCACGCGTGCCCCCAACGTAGCAAAGTACACTCGGTCATCACCCACGGCGGGCGCCGAAAAAATCGGCTCGCCGCAATCCAGTTCGGCGACCACCCGGCCGCTCTGCCGATCCAGCACGGTATAAAACCCGGCCATGTTCCCCACATGCAGGTAGGGTCCGATGATCGCCGGTGTCGAGATGTTGTTGACGTTTCCAGGACCGCCGCTGGTCGCGTGTTGCCAGCGGACTTCGAGTGTCCGGTTACAGATGGCATGTACGATGCCCGCACCGTCCACGACATAAACGGTCGTTTCGTCGACCACCGGTGCCGCGTAGATCCCATCGGTCAGCGGTACCGCACCGATCAATCCCAAATCGTCAGGGATCTGGGCACTCGGCACATCGCCGCTGCGCAAGCCATCCCCCTGCAATTGTGACCATTGGCCGTCGGCCAACGCGATTGCCGAACATCCAACCAACAAGACGATCGATAGCACGCGACTCATAACACCCTCCTCGATGGCGACCGGCAAGCCGAAGCTTGGCGTCCGAAATAGGTTGCCCTTGGTTGCGGTCATTCTAACGTGCCGTGGAACCGGTCGCCAGCATACCAGGGGCGCGAAGTTCGATCGAGCGGACTTGCCGTTTGCCGAGTTGCCGAGTTCGGGGACGGAACATTTGCTATTGGGCTGGGATGGTATTTCTGCTAGAAGCCCCGCTCGCTCGGTCACGAAAGGAGTTCGTGCGCGAGTCGTTCTTGCCAAATCCCCTTGAAATGGATGTCAGGTGGTGACAGCGATGAAAGCATCTCTGTACGGTTTCTTCTCTCGTCTGGCGATCGCCGCCTGTTTGCTGGCATGGACCGGTTGCGATGTCGACTCTGCGATGGATTATCTCGAGCCGCAGACGCCCGCTAGCATTTCGGCTCAGGG
The DNA here is from genome assembly GCA_007129635.1 of Planctomycetaceae bacterium. Lineage (GTDB taxonomy): Bacteria > Planctomycetota > Planctomycetia > Pirellulales > Pirellulaceae > SKKK01. The sequence goes on along the minus strand of SKVE01000780.1, from coordinate 1,313 downwards.
CAATTCGGCCAACACAGATCCGACAACAGGCTGGTCCCATACCTCGGTGCCTGCCGCTTCGATCGAGCAGACGGCTGTCCCGTCGGTCGACGGCGCCTTGAATGTCTACTTTTTTGACGTCGGCCAAGGCGACGCCACATTGCTGGCCGGTCCGAACTGGACGATTGTCATCGACGCGGGTCGACACAACCGTAGCGATGTGGTCCCGCTGTTGCAGTCGGCGGGCGTCGAATCGATCGATCTGTTGATCGGGACTCATCCGCACGCCGACCACATCGGCCAGTTCCCCCAAATCCTAGAGACCTTTCCCGTTCGCGAGGTGTGGATGTGCGGCGAGTCCCATACGTCGCGAACGTTCGAGCGAGCGTTGGACGCCATTTTGTCGTCGGGTGCCGCCTATCATGAACCTCGGGCGGGCGAGTCGTTTCGCATGGGTTCGGCGCTGATCGAGGTTCTGCATCCGGTTGAATTGACGGGAGATTTGAACGAGAGCAGCATCGGGATCCGCGTCACGTTCGGCCAGGTTTCTGTGGTGCTGACGGGCGATGCCGAGGCCCCTTCGGAACGCGCGATGATCCAGCGAGGCCACAATCTATCGGCCCAAATCCTGCGCATGGGCCACCACGGGTCGCAGACGTCGTCCACGCCCGAGTTCCTGCAGGCGGTACGGCCCGAGGTCGCCATCTATTCGGCCGGCGAGGGAAACTCGTACGGCCATCCGCACGACGTGGTGCTCCAGCGTCTAACGCAGATGGGCATCCCGGTCCTGGGTACCGATCGGCATGGTACGATCCGCGTCCAGACCGATGGCGTCACCTACCAGGTCACCACCGAACGTGGTTCTTTCCTGGCCAGCACACCAGGCCAACCGGTCCTGGCGAGGTGACAGCCATGGAAGAAACCGCTGTGATCGACCGTATCGAGGAAGGCCGACTGGCCGTTTTGCTGGTCGGGTCGGACGAGCGTGAGTTGATCGTGCCGATCGAGGATCTGCCGCCCGACGCCAAGGCGGGTCAATGGCTGCGTATTCGTCTGGAGGACGATCGATTGGTCCACGCCCAGATCGATCTTCCACAAACCCAAGCGGTCGCGGCTCGCATCCAGGACAAGATGGCGCTGCTGCGTCAGCGCGGCCGCCAACTCCGTCCCGAGTAGGCTGGTGGCTTGACATTGACGAGCGGCGCGACTTATGGTGAACGCTTTCAGGGTAATCGTCTCGGTTGACCCGCTCTGACCACGAAAGCCACCATCCTTTCATGACCAAAGCCAATACTACGCCGCCATCGGTGATCCGATTGCTGGACACGTTGCTG
>SKVE01000713.1 GCA_007129635.1 Planctomycetaceae bacterium | reverse complement strand
GAGCAGCTTCAGTCGCGGGTCGGGGTGGGTTTGGGATCGTTCGTAGGCTGCGTCCATGTAGACCTGAGTGGAAGGGCTCAGCCCGGCGGCGCGCAGCAATTGCATTTGGGCGGGCCGATACCAGATGCGGAGGAATTCGATCAGCATCTCCAGCAGGCTTCGCTCCTTGACTTCGTATGCCAGCCGCATCAGCGGTTCGCTGAGTTCGTAAAATGTCTCGCGCCCACGCTTTGCGGACGTCAAGTAGCCGATTTCCACCAGGATGCGAACCTGTTTGCCAATGCTTCGCTGATCGCCTAACAGGCGGCGAGCCATCTCTTTGGGGTTCAGCGTGCCGTGTTCGCGACACAGCAACTCGACGATCTGTCGCTGCAGCGGAGAAATCCAACGCAGCCGTTCCTGATAATAGGGCGTCAGGTCGTCGGCCATCTTTTGGAACGGAGCCACCAGTTGGTCGAGTGATTCCCTCGTCACAAAGCCGCTCAGCACGATGTACACGCGATGGTTGCCACCCGCCAGATCGTGGATGGCCCGCACCCGGCCTCGGCCGTCCGGCGTGTTCAAGAACGCAACCAGATCGTCCTGTCCTTTGGTCGTGGCGATCTTCACCAGCAACTGTTGAGCGTCCTGGAGTGACAGCGGCTTGAGCTGAATCTGTTGGAAAAATCCGAAGAACGGTTCGCTGCGGTCCGTGACCGCCCGGAACAATTGCTGGCTGGTGGCGATCACACAGGCAAACGGATGCTCTTGCAGCCGCGTGCGAAGTTCGTGCTGCCCGTCGGTCCCCAGGTTCTCGAACAGCAGGTTCAGGTTCTCGACCAGGATCACCAACCTGCGTTTCTCGAAGCGCGCCGTCAGTCGGCGAGTGAGAATGCCGGTGATTTCTTCCGGCGGTTGATTTAGCAGTTCATCCAGCCATTGGGCGGAGTATTCGTCCGGATACGCTCTGCACAGCGACCGATAGATTCACACCAGGAACTGCACCATCGACGTGGTGGTTTCGTCCTCGTTCAGCCGGGCGGTTCGCACGGCGTCAGCGAGCTTGGCATCTTCGATCAGCCGGTGATGCAGCAGCGAGAGGAAGTGCGATTTGCCGATTCCACGAGGTCCGTACAACAGCACGTGATGCGTCGAACCGCTGGTCGCACTGTCGGCGATCTTTTCCAGGACGTTCTGTAGTAGCGGTTCCCGGCCCACGAAAATGGCTTCAAGCAATTCTGGATCGGTCTGGTTCGGCGAGAACCGCCAGATGAACTGCTCGTCGGTGAAGCGGAACTGCTGCTTGGCGCGACCGATGGTCGCTCCGGGTACGCCGTCATGCTGGGAAGTTGTCTTGCTCATAGCCCGCGATCCACCTTCCACCAACGACGGATCAGAGGGAACCGGAAGCGATAGCCGCCCTCGGTGTCGCGCGACAGATAGTGGTCGGCATCCATCAGCCGCAGCAGACGGAGCAAATCATTGCGGTTTTCGACGCGGGCTCCGCGATCCGTGGCCGCTTTGAGGATGTCGTCCACGGAGAGCGAATCCGCTGGATCGTTGATCCGTGCCAAGACGTCCAGAATGGTCCCAACGGTGTCGGCATCATCGTCGTCGGGATAGTACGTTGCCAGTCGCGTCCGGTAGTGAGCAAGCTGCCAAGGATCGGACGCCTCCACCAATTGCCGGGCCACGTAGTGCTTGATGTTCTCCGGAGTGGCAGGAAGCTGCTCAATGCGCAGCCCGGCAACCACGTGGTGGATGTAGAACGGAAAGTAGTCCACTTCTTCTGCGATCGTCGATGCGGCATCGGCAAGAGCGTCGCACGAGAGGCCTTCGCCCCGGACCAGATCGGCTGCCAGTTTCTCCGCATCGCCCGGTGCGAGCGGCGTCACCGTGACATGGTACATGTCGTTCTTGGCCGATGTCGGAATGCCCGCCGCGGACAACCGGCCCAGGACATGATGCAGTCCGATGGAGCCCGTGAAGATGACGCGGAACTTGTCGTGCTCCATTCGCAGGCTGCGAACGGTATCGAGCACCTCGGCTGCCAATTGCGGGCCGTCGTGCTTGCGGATGCTCTCCAGCATGTACGGCACTTCGTCCCAGAAGAACGCGAGGCGATTGTCGCGTGTCGCCTGCATCAGATCTTCGATGGCGCCCGTCAGCAGCTTCTTCCAAGTGCGGCCTTTGAAATTCACGTAATCGGTCTCGTTTTCCTCGAACAAGCGGCGGATGAGATTCTTCGCTCTTTCTCTCGTCCCAAGAAACTTCTGCACATCGTCGTAGACCAATTCCGCGAATTCCTGAGCCGAGTGAACCTTTTCCAGGTCGCGGAAGATCGGCTTCCAACTTGGGCGGGGCTCGGCCAGCATCTTGCGAAGGATCTGCGTTTTGCCGATTCTTCGTTCCGCGTTGATCACAATGCTCTGCGATTCCAGACGGTCCCACAGCATTTCGATCAGTGCGTCTCGTCCGTAAACCTGCTGTGGGTCGAGGTTTCCCCCGGGGTTTGCTTTCATGTCGATTTCCTCCAACTTGGCTCGGATAAGTTAAGTGTACGTCAAAAACGAAATACGTCAATAGCGACATATTTCTTTTTCTTGCTTCTTATGATTGTCTAGTATACACAATGTGGAGGGATTCATTTCGGATTGAAGGGTGCCTTGTGTCGTCAATCGAGGCGGCGGAAGTGATGCTGGACATGCAAACACTCCGTTGAACCAGACGGCTCAACCGCTGCCGGGGCTCTGATTCAACAGGAGCTGCTTGGCTGTCTGGATGGGGTCGATTACACTGGGGGGGAGAAGGAAAGGGGAGCGGGGACGGATGGGTTGGGCGAGCAGCCGGCCTGGTGTCGTCGACCGCGTTGTGGCTGGAACGAAACGCAACATCTACGCAAGGAGTTTGACGATGACCAACCGAGATCAGGTTTCTCGCCGAGGATTTTTGGCCACCGGTGCTGCGATTGCCGGTGCGGCGGCGTTGCCTTCGGTGTTCACGCGTTGCGCCTGGGCTACTCCCGAATTGCAGCCCGTCCCCAAGAACGAATTGCAAAATATCGCAGAAGCGGCTCCCGAGCAGCCGACGGCTAAGCCCAAAAAGTCGCGGCGGTTGCTGGTGTTTTACCGATGCGAGGGGTTCATACACGGCGCGATCAACCGAGGCAACGCGGCGTTGGAATTGATCGGCGAAAAGACGGGCGTTTGGGAGATGGTGGTCAGCAAAGACATGTCGGCGTTCGACCCCTCGTTTTTGAACGAATTCGATGGGGTGGTGTTCAACAACACGTCGCGGCTGAGTTTCGAGAACCCGCAGCATCGCAAGGCTTTGCTGGACTTCGTACGCGGCGGCAAAGGAGTTATTGGGATCCACGCGGCTACGGACAACTTCTACAATTGGCCCGAGGCGGCCGAGATGATGGGCGGCCTGTTCGACGGGCATCCGTGGACGGCGGGCGGCACCTGGGCCGTGCAGGTGGAAGAGCCGGATCATCCATTGAATCGGGCGTTCGCCGGTCAGGGATTCTGGGTCAATGACGAGCTGTACCAGTTCAAGGATCCGTATTCGCGGGACAACCTGCGAATCCTCTTGGGCTTGGACATGACGAAGAAGGAAAACCTGCCTGGCCGGGCGGACGGGGACAATGCGCTGGCCTGGATCCGCGACTTTGGTGAAGGCCGCGTCTTCTATTCTTCGTTCGGTCACAACAACCACATTTTTTGGACTCCGGCGCTCTTGCACCATTTCATGGACGGCATCCAGTTCGCTTTGGGCGACCTGGCGGCGGATGCGACGCCCAGCGCCGTGCTGGCCTCGCGCCCCGCGATCGCGCCGGCTCCTAAACGACCGTGAATCGAATCTCGGCGACGCGTCTGACCGCAGCGCTCGATGTGGCTCGGCGGCACCTGCTGGCCGAACGAGTCGCTGCGGGTCACTGGACGGGCCAGTTATCGACTTCGGCCCTGTCCACGGCGACGGCGGTCAGCGCCTGGTCCTTGGTGCGCGATCGGGGTGGCCGGACGGAAGAGTTGCAGCGAGCCATCCAGGCTGGTATCGAGTACCTGGCGTCCAGCGTCAACCAGGACGGTGGCTGGGGTGATACGGATCTTAGTGATTCGAACATCGCAACCACGATGCTGGTCCAGGCGGCTTTCCGATTGGCGGGCGTGGCCGAACAGTACCCCGAGCTGATCGATCGAGCTGCCGAGTACATCGCCCAGCAGGGCGACGTTGCCGGGCTGCGGCGTCGATACGGACGAGACAAAACGTTCGCCGTTCCGATCCTGACCAATCGGGCGCTGGCCGGTCTGGCGTCGTGGCGCGATGTACCGCCGTTGCCTTTCGAGCTGGCTTGCCTGCCTCAGCGGTTCTACCGGTTCGTACGATTGCCGGTTGTCAGTTACGCCGTCCCGGCATTGGTCGCCATCGGCCAGGCTCGATACTTCCACGACCCACCGCGTTGGCCGTGGATGCGTTGGATGCGCCGGATATCTGTAGCGCCCAGTCTGCGAGTCCTGCAAGCCATGCAGCCGGACAGCGGCGGGTATTTGGAAGCCGCCCCGCTGACCAGTTTTGTGGTGATGAGTCTGGCGGCGACGGGACGCGCCGAACATCCGGTGGTGCGATCGGGAGTCCGTTTTCTGCTGGATTCCGTCCGACCGGATGGCAGTCTGCCGATCGACACGAATCTGGCCACGTGGACCACGACGCTGGCGATCATCGGTTTGTCTGCGTCGGGTGAGGATGTGGCGAAACTGGACTGTTTGGACTGGCTGCTGAGCTGCCAGCATCGGTGCCGCCATCCGTTCACGGGCGCCGATCCGGGCGGTTGGGGTTGGAGCGACCTGAGCGGCGCCGTGCCGGACGCGGATGATACGCCCGGAGCTCTGCTGGCACTGGCGGCCTGGCGAGACGCTCGGTCGTGCCGGCCCGAGGATCGAACGCGGATCGATCAAGCGGCCGGCGCGGGGCTACGCTGGCTAGACACGTTGCAGAACGGGGATGGCGGATGGCCGACGTTTTGTCGTGGTTGGGGCCGCCTGCCGTTCGATCGTAGCGGCGCCGATTTGACCGCTCATGCCCTGCGAGCCTTGGCGGCCTGGCGAGATCATCCGGCGGCGGCGACGACCCAACGTTCGGTGCGTCGCGGATTTCGCTTCCTGGATCGCCAACAGCGTGCCGACGGCAGTTGGGTTCCGCTATGGTTCGGCAACCAGGATCACCCAGCGGAAGAGAACCCGGTCTACGGCACGGCCAAAGTCCTGCTGGCCTACGCCTGCTGGCCGGACAGGGTAACCGGCGCGGTGCGTCGCGGAATCGATTGGCTGTGCAACGCTCAAAATCAGGACGGCAGTTGGGGAGGCGGTAGGAAGCTGGTCGACCCTGCGGGCCGCCCCGCAGCAGGCAGCATCGAAGAGACCGCGTTGGCCGTCGAGGCGTTGTTATCCTTTCAGGACCATCCGGCGGCGTCGCAGGCTGGTTGGCGGGGAGCGGCCTGGTTGATCGAGCGTGTGGAGGACGGGCGATTCGTCCAGGCATCGCCCATCGGATTCTACTTCGCCAAGCTCTGGTATTACGAGAGGTTGTATCCCGTGCTGTTCACCGTCGCCGCGCTGGCCCGGGCAAGCCGCTCGCTGCCAGCTTAGGGACTGCGCAGGAATACGTGGTTCTATTCCAAAGTAGTAGGCACACTCCGTGTGCCGTAAACCGCGGACGGCACACGGAGTGTGCCTGCTACGATTTTCGAGGTTGCTTAGTCCAGGCGTTCCCAAGCGCCGAGTTCGAGCGGTTTTTCGAGCGTCTGATCCCCGCGCACAACCTGCAGGGTCACCGTTTCGCCGGGACTGTTCTGAGCGATGGCCGCCGTCAATTCCTCGAAGTCACGCACCGCTTGACCCTCGTACTTTGCGATCAGATCGCCCACCTGCAAACCGGCTCGCTCCGCAGCCGTACCGGGGCGTACGGTGTTGATGATGCAACCGGGTTGCGTGGGATCACAGCCGATCCCCAGAAACGCTCCGCCTCGCACATCGATCTCGGTTTGCGGCAGGGCTTCGACCAGCCGCTCGCGTCCTTCCGCAGAGACTCGCGTGCCAAACAGTCGCAGCCTGCCCAAGCTTGTGATTTCTCGAAGACTGGCCACGGTTTCGTCGCCGATGGGACAGTACAGCACGTTCAGCGTCCGCAGATTGTCCAAGTGCCGCAAATGGGCGATGCCGTCGTTGGAAACGTTCGCTCGGCGGATGGTCAATGCCGGTAGATCCGGGATTTGGGCGACCAGCGCCAGCGTTTCATCGTCGCACTGAGGATGGCTCAGGATCAGTTGGTCGACCGATCGCAGCCAAGCCAGGCGAACCAGATCGGTGGACTTGCCTCGCCACTGATCGCCGATCTCGATCGATAACTGTTCGATCATCTGGAATCCCATGGGGGAATGGCTTTCGTCGACCACGGCTCCCAGTTGTTTGAGATCAAGCAACGCCCGTTCGTGCCGGATTAGATCCAGTCGTGACAGGGCCTCGGCAGCCCGACGGGCCGCTGAGGTCACGCGCGGGGTGGCGACCTTCTCCAATGCGGCGCGGGCGGCCTTGGATATCGCCAGATCCGATTCCAAGGCGAGTTCCTGAAGGATGTGGACGCCGCGGGTGGTTACCTCCAAGTTGTTGCTCTCCAAAGCCTGGGTCACGGGGGCGATCGCCGCAGTACCCGCCTCGATCAATCGTGTCGTCGCCAACTCACGCTCCACAAATCGATCGGAATCCAGCTCTTGGACCCACTTCAGAATCCGATCAGGATCCGGTGACGAAACGGTCGCAGGCGAGGGCGATTGGTCCTGATCCGCAGCGATCCCCACCGTCAGCCCGGCGGGAACGAATCCTGGCCAAGGCTCGGCCAGCAAAGGGTAGGTTATCAACAGCAAGAACGTCAGTCGGACGGTAGGCTTCATGAGCTGCAATCTTCGTTTCGGAGGAAAGACAGATCGGTTTTCGATCCCTCTATTGTTCCAAACTGGGGTTCTCTCGGCCAGGCCGCTTGGCCTTCAAAGTCCCCTGGAAATAAAGACCAGTTCTAATAGGGGTGGTCGCCAGTCCTGGAAAACTAGTTGCATCCATTGCAAGCAGTGCGAGCGTTTGCGAGCGTTTGGGTGCTTATCTGGCGATCAAAAGTCCGTTCAGCGGCGCTCGGGGGAAACTTCTTCGATTGCGATAGACATGAAACCAGCTTTTGCGTTATACCGCTAGCTCGCCCTGTGTGCTCGTCTCAACGTACCCTGGATTTCAGATTCGCTCGGAAACGCTTACCATGAGAAACGCTTGGATGGTTGCCGTGGTTACTCTGGTTCTGATAGGAGCTGGTTTGGCGGAAGCTCAACACGAACCCTTTCGGATCGACACCGACGTTTTCTCTGGAGACAATCGCGAGCCGTTTGCTCAGAGCATCACGATCTTCTCTGACGGGATGGTCTACGATTTCCCGCAGATGGGACCGGCGGAGACCACGGTATTCGATCCTGCGCGAGGTCGGATTGTTCTGCTGGATGGACAACGTCGAGTAAAGACGACCGTCAGCACTCATGAGCTGCTAGAATTCACTGCGGCCATGAAAGTCAAGCTGAACCAGATGGGCGGCGTGATGGCCGACACTGCGGACAATCCGGTCGAGAAAGAGTCTGATGGCGTCGATCAGTGGTACGTCTTGGGGAATCGGTTGGTGACTTATCGAGTCCGTGGCGTCGAGCCGCGGTTCGACGAGGCGGCTGCCAGGTACCAGCAATTCGCCGATTGGTACGCGCGGCTCAATGCGACCCGCCCCGGCAGCATGCCGCCG